>NZ_CAXUGK010000003.1:0-242671 GCF_964250605.1 Bacteroides sp. AR20
AAATTAAGAGAAAAGCTAACATAAAGTAAAGCTTTTCTCTTGATTTATTAGAAAGAGGAACATTTACTGAATATCCCTGGATAACTTAAAAGATTACCCCTTCCAGAAGATATTGAACAGACAATATAGTAACGATTGGAATAAGGAACAATTAGAAGTAAAACTATAAAACATGTTTTTTAGCCAGCCGATACGCTTCCCCGACCACTTCCTTCGGATAACCGCACATCTCGATAATCCGGATGGCATTACGTTCCGTCGCCGGTCCCGGTTTCAGCTTATAATCAAAAGACAAGGTATTGTCGGCAACACATTCACAAAAATGAAACGATTCATATTCGTTCTCAAGTAAGGAAGCCAGTTCAACGTCGTGAGTGGAAGCAAACACGATACTGTTCTTGTGTGCCAAAGCAGATAGCACAGCTTTGGCTATAGCTATCCGTTCCACCGTGTTCGTCCCTTTGAACAACTCATCCAGCAGGAAAAGCTGCCTACGTCCCTTTCCGACCTCCAGCATCTCTCGAACAATCTGTACCTCCTGCAGAAAGAAACTTTTTCCTTCCATCAGACTATCCTCCAGATGGATAGCAGAAAACAATGCGGTATCCATGGGAAAACGAAAACTGCGGGCGAAACAAGTATGGAACACTTGTGCGGAAAGCAGGTTAAGTCCGATAGCACGGATAAAGGTTGTCTTACCAGACATATTGGAGCCGGTAACAAGGACAGAACTGCCACAAAGCGTAATGTCATTGGGGATACAATGCTCTATAAGCGGATGATAAAGGCCCTCTGCATGAAGCGTTTCACCCTCGTCACAAGCTTCCGGAAGAGTATAATAGGGCAGCCCATCCCGAAGCTCGGAAACAGAGCAAAGCGCATCCACCAATCCAAAATAGCGGAAAACCTCTTCAATCTGTTCTTGCCTGCCCTGCAATAGAAAGAAAGCCTTGGAAACCGGAATAACCTCCCGCAGGAAAAACACATTCACCATCTCGATGAAGAAATAAGCAAGAATGGCGATGTCGCTCTCCAGCTTGATACTGAAACGGAAAGTGGAAAGTTGCTTTCGTAACGGACGCAGCGCCTGCAAAGTCTTTTGGATATCCCGATGCACCGATACACACAACGGAATCTGTGCCAGCCTCTCCGCTTGCCTGAGCAGCAGCCATAACTGAGGGATGGAAAAGAAATAGCCCTGAATCCGTGCCTTGCTGCGATAGTGCAATACCATGTTCACCAATACCGATATACACAATAACCCCAGAACGTAAAGCGAAGATGTAACATAAACCATCCCTGACAAAACAAAAGGCACGAACTGCAATATACTTAGCAAACGGTAAAAGCGGCGGGAATATATGGGATGGGAAATGGAAAACAACGATGCAATGGCGCAAGCATCCGGCGTATCCAGTTTCTGCAACTCCGACCGGATTTCTGCACGCAACTCCTTGTCGGCAGAGAGTTCGCGAATCACTTCCTCCTGTTCCGAAATCTCCGAAAGGCGGTTGTAATGCAACAAGTCGTAGAGGTACTGTCGGCCCACACAAGAAGAGGTACGGTCGGCCCATTCGAAAAAGTCATCCAGATTGAGGTCGTCCCAGGTTTTCTGTGACACCAAATGTTCTTTCTCCTTCACCGACCGGTACTCGTGGTATAGCGATATATCCGAAAATGGCTGTCCCATCAAAGAATTATTTAGAATGATGCACAAAAATAATGAAAAGCTTGCATTCTATCTAATTTCCTTGCAGCTTTCCCTATATTGTGTTTACTTTGCAGATACAAACACTTTTCGTTACTTCAACATTTAAATTCTAACAAGATGAAGCACACCCTTTTCACATTGGCACTGGTCTTATTGGCTCTGCTGTCAGCATCATGCGGAGATAAGAAGAAAGTAGTATATCAGAACCCACTTCCCATGGCCTTCGGAGACCCGTTCCTCCTGAAAGCTTCCGACGGGAAATTCTATATGTACGGGACGGGGGGAGTACAGAACGGCTTCAAAGTATATTCCTCCGATGACCTGGTGACATGGAAAGATGAGGGTCCCGTCTATCAAGGCGGCACATCCGACTCATGGGCCACCGACTGTTTCTGGGCGCCCGAAGTGTATGAGCGCGACGGCAAATACTACTTATGGTTCAGCGCCAACTGGAAGGAAAACCCCACTCAGGAGCAAGAGAACTTCCGTATCGGCGTAGCCGTAGCCGATAAACCCACCGGGCCTTTCAAAGATTTGTCCGACCGCCCGGTATTCGACCCCGGCTATCCTATCATCGACGCAAACATACTCTTTGACGATGCATCCGGAAAGACCTACCTCTACTACTCCCGCTGCTGCTACAAACATGCCGTCGAGAGCGAAGTCTCAGCATGGGCCAAAACAAAGGGCTGGTTTGACGAGATTGAGGAGAGCTGGATTTACGGCGTGGAGCTGAAACCGGATTTCTCCGGTGTCATCGGAGAGCCGGTAGCATTGCTTTGCCCGCCCAAAACGATGGACGACCCTCAAGCGAAATGGGAGAACCGTTCGGTGACTACACATGAGGTCAACAGACGCTGGACAGAAGGTTCGTATATGGTGAAACACGGGAATCTCTATTACATGCTTTACTCTGCAAACTTCTTCGGAGGAAAGAATTATGCGGTGGGCTATGCAACCTCCCAAAGTCCTTTAGGCCCATTCACAAAGGCTGCCAACAATCCGGTGCTGCAAAAGGATACAGAGCAAGGCGGCATCGTGACCGGAACCGGGCATTGTATGCTCATCGATATTCACAACCGCCTCTACTGTGTCTATCATGGACGCACCGAAACCACTGGTGACGAACGAATGGTATTCATCGACCCCATAGACATCCAACCGGACGGGAAACTGGTAGTCCACGGACCGAATACGGATTTACAGAAAATCACATATTAAAGCTATCAGGCGCAGACTGTACAGCATTTCACGGTTCATTATTCCCCGTGGCTCTCCTATACATTCCGCGCCTGATGAAAATTAAAAAGGACATATCCATACACAACAATCCGCTCCATATTTGTTCCTGACTTCAATTCTATTTTCACCGGTATCCAATACAATGCCTTTCCATTCCAGTACATTTACGGAATCAGGTTTTGCAGTCCCATATGCTTTGCCATTGATATACAATTTGGCAGCTCCGCTATTGCTGAATACTTGCACATCAACGGTTTTGCGGGTTCTGTTTACCAATCGTTTTCCTGCGATATATACAAACTTATCTTCTTGATTCCAGTTTGCCTTATAAAAGTAAAAGGCATCTTTCTTTATTTTCCGGTCGTAAGTCACCAGCCCCTTATCGTTGCGTCCCATAATGGATCCCTCCCTACGGCCTGCCGCCGAAAAGTCGAACATGCACCAGATGAAGTTGCACCACAAGAATTCGCGTTCCTGAAGCTGTTTCCAATTCTCCACATGATAATAAGTCTGCCAGTTTTCGGGATGCCATTGCCCCCACGGTTCCGGATGCCTCAGCGAGTCCTCCTGCTGGAATACGCATGCCCCGGCACCATACTCGCTGATGCCCATCTTCCGCTCCGGATGTGCTGCATGCTCGCGGTCTATCCAGCGCCCCATGTCATCCATGTTGTCGCCATACCAGCCGAAATACTTGTTGAAAGCAATCAGGTCGGTGAATCCGTTGAAGTCGTCATCCTGATTACTGGCTCCCATAGTGGGACGGCTCGGGTCCAACTGACGGGCCAAAGCATGAAGCTCTGCCGCCATACGCGAAGGACGGTCCAGCCAACCGGAATTTATCTCATTGAACAGCCCCCAGAACAAAATGCAGGGGTGATTGTAGTTCTGTAAAATCAGTTCCTTCAATTGCAGGCGCAAGTTTTCATCATAAGCAGGATTATTCACATAAACATTGACAAAAGGAATCTCAGCCCATGCCACCAGTCCCCGCTTGTCCATCTGTTGATGCATGTATTTGGCTTGCGGATAGTGACAAAGACGCACGGCATTGCATCCCATTTCCTGCATCAAGTCCAAATCTTCATCATGGTCTTGCGGATAAAATGCCGAAGCGCGTTCTGCCCTATCCTGATGCCGGTTCACGCCATTCAAGCGATAAGGCTTTCCATTCAGGAAGAAACCTTTCTCCGCATCGGCATGAAAGTAGCGGAAACCTATCTCTTCTTCGCGGCGGTCTATCTCTTTTCCATCCTTACGCAATATCACCACTCCTTTATATAAATAGGGATTCTTCACTCCATCCCACAAATGAGGCCTTTCAAGCACTATGTCCATCATCACCTTTTTATCCTCACCCACCTCTGCACTGGCAACACGGCAAAGCAACTTTTCCTTGTCATATAGTCGAAACTCCACCTCGCAACCGGTCACAGTAGTTTCCCTTGCCGAAAGCAGTGCTTCAATTTTCAAATGGGCCTTTTTCTCCGATACATCGGACTGAGTGAAGAATACACCTGAAGAGGCATAATAAGCAGGTTCTATGCAGACATCCTCCGTCACCAGCAGTTCCACCCCCCGATACAACCCACCAAACATATTGAAGTCGCCGCAAATGGGAGCGACATCCATAGTCTGAGCATTGCTGACACGAATTTCCAATACACTTTCTGTTCCCGGGACCAGGAAATCAGTCAATTCTGCCACAAATGCCGTATAACCACCCTTATGTTGCATCACAAAATGATGGTCGATAAAAATGTCGGCAACCGTCTGTGCAGCCATCACTTTCAAGAAAAAACGTTTGCCCCGATAATGGGCAGGAACAGACAACTTACGACTGTAATTGCATAATCCCCTATAATAATCGGCATTGCCAAACATGCCATCGCCCGCATTCCAAGTGTGAGGCAAAGTAACCTTCACTATTTCCGAAGCAGGTGCCTGAAAACCCCGGTGGAAATTCCATCCTTCATTCAGTGGAATCACCTCTACGGCAAATACACATGTTGACAATATTCCCAAAGAGAATAAAAATAAAATGATGAATCTGTTCATTTTCGATAAAGTATTAGAAGGTTAATCATATTGGCAGGAACCAGTCCTTCCCTGCAAAGGTATGAAATAAATGTTGAATAATAAATGAGAAAAACACTTCAAGACACGCAAGACAACAAACGGATGGCATGTTTAAGACTTATACGACCGCGATGCAACATTACAGACCTATTAATGCAACATATTTACGTTTATTTAAATAAGATATTGCTATCTTTGAGAATTCAATTTCAGATTATATAGTATGTCTTTTACAAACTATTTACACAAATTAGTGTTCCCCCTCATTATTCTGTTACTGGCTTATCTGCCGTTAGCAGGACAAACTCCGTATGTATTTCGCCATCTGAAAGTAGAAAACGGGCTTTCAAACAATAACGTAAAAACCATATTGAAAGACTGTGAAGGCTTTTTATGGATAGGGACCGCCAATGGATTGAACCGATACGACGGATATAGCTTTAAAGTGTATCAACCCAAAGAAAAAGACATCCATTCTTTATTGTCTAACGACATCTGGAACTTACAGGAAGACGGTTTGGGCAATTTGTGGATTGGAAGCGAGGCAAGATATTGTATATACGACCGAGACAAAGACAACTTCATTACCGATATTCCCTCATACCTCCTTAAAATAGGCATCCAGATAAATGGTACCTACAAAGTACATGTTGACAAAAGACACAATTTATGGGTACTGCAAGGCCAAAATGCTTTTTACTTCAATTTTTCTCATAAAACCCTTAAAACATTCAAAATAGAAAACTTTCCAGAAGAAACTCCGGAACTGAGTATCAGCGATGATGGTGAAAACCTATATCTTCTTTGGAATTCGACCTTATTGAAACTAGAGAACAACGCAAAGAAATGTAAACGGGTAGATAACATCAGCTTACCCTCCAACTCTATTATCGAAAAGCACATATACATTGATTATCATGGAGGCATCTGGCTATATTCATATACCGATGAACAAATATTCTATAAGAAAAACATAAAATCGGAATGGAACCAAATCAATCTCCATTCCAAAATAGAGACAAAAAGTAATGCGGTAAGGAGCATACTGGATGACTCGAACGGACATGTCTGGATAGGAACGGACCATAAAGGAGTATTCATTTATGACTACGTAAATGATAACCTTGTCAACCTCCTGAATACCCCTATGTCTTCCACATCCCTTGCTTCCAACAGAATAAATACAATCTACCGTGATGATTCAGGCGTCATTTGGTTAGGAAATTTCAAAAAAGGAGTTTCTTATTATCACGAAAGCTTCCATGAATTTATTGATACCCAGCATAAAGAATGCGGTGATATAGCCTCCATTTTAGAGGATAAGGCCGGAAACATTTGGCTGGGAACAGATGGGAACGGACTTTATGTAAAAGAAAAGCAAAAAGGATTTGCCATTCGCAAACTATCCATCCCCGACATAGCCATCATCAGTCTTCTCGAAGACCATAAAGGACGGATTTGGGCAGGAAGTTATCAAGACGGATTGTTCTGCTATGAGAACAACAGTATTCGCCATTTTACTCCAGAGAACAGCCAACTGCCATACAGTGGCGTATGGAGTATGAAGGAAGACCGATATGGAAACTTATGGATAGGTTATGTACTGGAAACTTTGGTTTGTTTTAATCCGGACACAAATACTGCGACAAGTTATCTACTACCTGATGGGAATAATATCAATGTACTCAATATCTGTTATGACTATGGAGACAAAATGTATATCGGGACTACATACGGACTCTGTGTAATGGACATCGTGACGAGAAAACCCGAAATGATTTATGCCAATCGAAAAGAGACACAGCCATTCAAGCAGCTCTTCATTTCCACTGTATTCAAGGACGACAGAGATATATTGTGGTTAGCCCATAAACAAGGATTGACTGCCTGGGACTTAAAAAATGATTCACTACACTGGTTCGACGTAAACAACGGATTGTGTGACAATCTCATTAACAGTATAACCCAAGACAATCATGGTAACATGTGGCTTGCAACAAGTAACGGATTGTCTATATTGGAAGTAACCCCAGACACCCAGGAAGGAGTAGACTTTTCTTTCAAGAATCTTTCTACCAGAGACGGATTGCCAGAAAATCATTTCAACTCCCATTCCGCTTGTAAATTGTCCAGCGGAGATTTACTGCTGGGAGGCACCAGTGGCTATACATCTATAAATCCGAACAAGCTGACCGAAAAGAGCCGACCGCTGGCAAAGGTGTATTTTACAAATCTGACCATTGGCAATCAACATATAGAAGTAGACTCAATATATGAAGGGCGTAAACTATTAACAACTGTACTTGGCAGAACCCCATCATTGTCTGTCAGATATGACGATTATTTAATCTCCATCGAATTTGCCGCAGGCGATTTGCTGAATGCTGATAAAATAAGATATGCCTATAAACTGGAAGGATTAAATACCCAATGGTACTATACAAACGAGAACAAAGTAGCTTTCACCACCCTTCCTCCTGGCAATTACAAACTATTGATTAAAGCTTGTAACAGTGACGGTATATGGAATGACGAAGCTAGTGAGTTGAATATAACCGTTTCATCTCCAATATATTTATGTAATGTTGCTATCATCTTATACATATTGTTTGCCATTGGTATAATATCCTATGTAATATACCGATTCAAAAAGCATCACAACATAAGACTGGAGCAACAACGAGCAAAACTGGAGCAAGAACAAAAGTTGCTCCTGAATGAGATGAAGCTAAAGTTCTTTACAAATATAAGCCATGATTTACGTACACCACTGACGCTTATCATTAGCCCGTTACAAATGTTATTGTCAGAAACCCTGGATGACGGAATACGCAAAAAACTAAATACAATCAATAAAAATGCACAACAATTACTTACATCGATAAACTCTCTGCTTGATTTCCGGAAACTGGATGTAGGAGCCGAGACAGCTCATTATAAATCGGGAGATATTGTCAACTTTATCCGCGAGATTTGCAGTACTTTTCAAGAGTATGCTCTTGACCATACCATCAGCTTCTGTTTCATGTGCGAAGTAGAAAACCTGAACATGTCCTTCGATCCGGTTAAAATAAAAAAAGTAATGAACAACTTGTTGTCCAATGCCTTCAAATACACTCCTGATAAAGGAGAAATCAATGTACATCTTTATCGCGAAGATGACAATGTATGCATCTGTGTGGCAGACAACGGACAAGGTATCATAGACAAAGACAAGAAACATATCTTCGAACGTTTTTATCAGGTGCAACAAACTTCGGAAAAAACCGGCAGTGGAATCGGCCTGCATATTGCAAACGAATATGTACAT
Organism: Bacteroides sp. AR20; assembly: GCF_964250605.1. Taxonomy (NCBI): domain Bacteria; kingdom Pseudomonadati; phylum Bacteroidota; class Bacteroidia; order Bacteroidales; family Bacteroidaceae; genus Bacteroides; species Bacteroides sp. AR20. The sequence continues at coordinate 8,343 of NZ_CAXUGK010000003.1, forward strand.
CTACACAAAGGAACAATCTCCGTTACAGACAATTTTCCTAAAGGTTCCGTATTTACCGTTAAATTGCCTATCGTCACATATGCCAGTGAAAAGGAGGAATTACTTCCGGAACTGCTAAACAATGACAAAGCTCCGAATGAACTTCCCGTTCCAAATGCGGAAGAATTGCGGTATACCATCTTGTTGGTGGACGACAACAAGGATTTCTGTAGTTTCATGTCTGAATACCTGTCCGATGAATACGCCATACAGGTTGCCTACAATGGAGCAGAGGCATTGAAGATATTAGAAAAAAACAGTGTCAATATTGTAATAAGCGACATCATGATGCCAGTGATGAATGGAACAGAGCTATGTCGGCAAATCAAAACAAACATGCAATGGTCCCACATTCCCGTTATATTGCTTACAGCCCGTATGGCAGAAGAATACAAAAGTGAAGGATTTGAGCAAGGAGCCGATGACTATATCGTAAAGCCTTTTGACTTCAAATTACTAAAGCTGCGCATCAGGAAATTTATTGAATGGACAGAAAAAAGCCATCGTAAATTCAGTCAGAAAATAGAAGTGACACCTAATGAAATAACAATCACTCCACTAGACGAACAATTTATTGAAAAAGCTATCAAAATAGTAGAAGAGCGCATGAGTGATTCCGACTTCTCTGTGGAAATGTTAGGAGCAGAATTGGGGTTGAGTCGTAGCCATCTCTACAAAAAGCTGATGTGTATCACCGGTAAAGGTCCGGCAGAATTCATCCGGATTATCCGTTTGAAGCGCAGTAAGCAACTTCTAAAGGAAAGCCAGAAACAAATTGCAGAAATTGCCTATGAGGTGGGATTCAGTTCTCCAAAAAGGTTCACTGTAAACTTCAAGAATGAATTTGGAATATCACCATCTGATTACATCCGCAGTCTAAAATGATAACTTGAAACATAAAGGTATGTTATTTGAGACATGATAGACCTATGCTATTATGATAACTTTCCATATTTGCAGTAGCTTTTAATAACAGTTATTTTTAAATCTTAAATTAAAGTATTATGAAGTTACACGCAAATGTATGCTCTCAATGGGAATGGACAAAATTGAGACAATTGCTTGTTATCGTGTTACTAGGTTTGGGTATTGTTTCCACGTATGGACAAACCAAAACAGTATCCGGTATCGTTAAATCAGAATCGGGCGGTGAGCCACTTGTAGGAGCCACCGTCAAAGTGAAAGAAACCAATACGGGCGGCATTACCGACATCGACGGCCGTTACACCATCCAGGCAAATCTGGGACAAACATTGATAGTCTCTTACATCGGCTACCGCACCAAAGAGGTGAAAGTAGAGCGCACCACCCGCATCGACATACTGCTGCAAGAAGACAATGAGATGCTGGACGAAGTAGTAGTAGTGGGATACGGTACGATGAAACGCAGTGACCTGACCGGTTCCGTAGTCAGCGTGACAGGTGACGAACTGAAAAAGTCCGTAGTCACCTCGCTCGACCAAGCTTTGCAAGGACGTGCCGCCGGTGTGCAGGTGACCCAGAATTCCGGAACTCCGGGTGGCGGTATCTCGGTCAGCATCCGTGGTATCAACTCCTTGAACGGCAACGAACCGCTCTACGTTATCGACGGTGTAGCCATCTCAGGCAACAACACCAGCAACAGCAGCGTGCTCAGTTCCATCAACCCTGCAGACATCGTTTCCATGGAAGTATTGAAAGATGCATCGGCCACAGCCATCTATGGTAGCCGCGCCTCCAACGGTGTAGTACTCATCACCACCCGTCAGGGCGAAGAGGGCAAAACGAAGGTCTCCTACGAAGGTTACTATGCCTTGCAACAGCTTCCCAAGAAACTGGAAACACTGACACTCCCCGAATATGCAGTTTACCAGAACCTCCGCGCCGCCACCATCGGCTTCGGTGCACGCGAAGAGTTCAAAGACCCCTCACTCCTCAGCCGCGGTACCGACTGGCAGAATGAAATCTTCCGCACTGCCCCGATGCACAACCATCAGATAAACATCTCCGGAGGTTCGAAGAGCATGAAATACTCGCTCTCCGGCGGCTACATGCAGCAAGACGGTATTGTATTCGGTTCGGACTTTGAGCGTTTCTCTTTCCGCGTCAACATGGACAACGACATCAACAAGTGGCTCACCACCGGCTTGCGCGCCTCCGTAGCCCGTACACAGCAGACCAACAACGTAGACGGTTCGGGTGCCATCTACAATGCCCTGAACCAGCTCCCCGAAGTGCCTGCCCGCAACCCGGACGGCAGTTTCGGCATGCAGACGGAGAACATGTATGGAACTTACTTCTCCAACCCCCTCTCCGACCTTATCCAAAATGAAAACTATAGTCGCAACACACAAGTCTATGTCAACGCCTTTGCCGACATCAAGCTGTGGAAAGGACTCGTATTCCGCACGGAATATGCCGCCAACTTCAATTACAGCAACGACTATAAGTTTACCCCCTCCTACGACTACGAGCACTTCAAGCAGCAGTCGTCAGCAAGCCGTGGAGCCGGCAACGGAAGCAACTGGACATTGAAAACTTACTTTACTTATAATAATACCTTCGGCAAACACGGCCTCTCTGCCATGCTGGGACACGAAGCGCAAGAAAACAAGTACGAGTCGCTGAGCGGCAGCCGTACCAACTTCCTCTTCAACTCCGTACACGAACTGGATGCGGGTGATGCCACAACAGCAAAAGCCAACAGTTCCCGTGGTTCATCCGCCATCGAATCATACTTCGGCCGTCTGAACTACAACTACGACGACCGCTACTTGCTGACCGCTACGCTCCGTGCCGACGGTTCGTCTTCGTTTGCCAAAGAAAGTCGTTGGGGTTGGTTCCCTTCGGTAGCATTGGCTTGGAAAGTCAACAACGAAGCTTTCCTCAAAGATGTGGAAGCCATCAACTCACTGAAACTCCGCCTGGGTTGGGGTGTAGTAGGTAACCAATGGGCGGGTTCCTATGCCTACGGCGTCACCATGGCTTCGGCAGCCTCCATCTGGGGTACTGGTTTCTATGCAGGCAACTATCCTAATCGTGAACTGAAGTGGGAAGAAACAAACTCCTTCAATGTAGGACTCGACCTCGCCCTCTTCAACAACCGCATAGAGTTCATCGCCGATGCTTATTACAAGAAAACGGACAATCTGCTGATGCAAGCTTCTCTTCCTACCTACGTAAGCGGTCTGATTCGTGCACCGTGGGTCAATGCCGGTGCCATGACCAACAAAGGTGTGGAATTTACCCTGAACACGCACAACATCCAGACACGTGATTTCACCTGGACCTCAGGACTCACCTTCTCCATCAACCACAACGAAGTGACGAAGCTCTACTCCGAATCATCCGCTATTTCGGGAATCAACGGTTCGGAAACACTGACCTACACCATGGTGGGCGAACCGGTCGGGCAGTTCTACGGCTATAAAGTAATCGGTATGTTCAAGGAAGAAGGAGATTTCTACAAGAAAGGTGCCGACGGCAACTTCCTGCTTGACGAAACGGGCAACCGTATCCAAGTAGCCATACCAAAAGACCAGACCATCGGCAAATCGGGCATCTGGGTAGGTGACTACATCTATGAAGACCGCGACAACAACGGTGTAATTGATGAGAAAGACCGTACGTTCCTCGGCAATCCGGCACCCAAATTCACGTTCGGCTTCAACAACTACCTTTCTTATAAAGGATTTGACCTCAACATCTTCCTGAACGGCTCGGTGGGCAACAAGGCTATCAACCTGATTCGCCGCACCTTCACCGATCCCATGCGTAACAGCAACCTGCTGAAAGAAGCTACCGGCATTGCCCAAATCGCCATGCACGACCCCGAAGTGGGCGACGAGGTACTTTCCAATGTTTACGTGGCCAACGCCGATGCAGCCAAAGTACAACGCATCACCACCAGTAGCGCCAACGACAACAACCGTATCTCCGACCGCTTTGTGGAAGACGCTTCCTACCTCCGCATAAAAAACATCTCGCTGGGGTACACCTTCCCACAGAAATGGTTGCGCCGTTTGCAGATAGACCATCTGCGCCTCTACGTCAACATCCAGAACCTCTGTACCATCACAGGCTACAAAGGCTACGATCCCGAAATAGGCGCTTTGAACTACAATGTATTGCTACGTGGTGTGGACGATGCGCGCTATCCTTCGCAACGTATCTATACATTTGGTCTTAACTTCAATTTCTAATGAGCCAGACAAATCATTTATCATTTAAAATCTCAATATAGTTATGAAACACAGATTTCTAACCCTTATATCATCGCTCCTTCTGCTTACGGCATGCAGCGACTCATTTTTGGAACGTGCTCCCGAAGGGAACTACGTAGATGTGACATACTACACTTCCGACGATGCACTCGAACAAGCCACTGCACCGCTTTACAACCGTGCATGGTTCGACCTCAACTCCCGCGCCATCGTGCCGCTGGGCAGTAACCGTGCCAACGATAACTTCAGTCGCTGGGGAGCTCCCGAGTTCACCAACTTCAAGGTGACAGCCCTGAGTGAAAACCTTGCCAATGCATGGACAGGTTTCTACTCGGTCATTACAATGGCCAATGCCGTTATCAGTGATGTGCAGACCAAATGTAGCAACAGCGTGAGCGAACGTGCCAAGCGCACAGCCATTGCCGAAGCCCGCCTGATGCGTGCCTGTGCCTACTTCTACATGGTTCGCCTCTGGGGACCGGTTATCATCATCGAAGACAACGACAAAGTGGTTGCCAATCCCATGCAACCGCTCCACCGCGAAGAAGATGTGCTGGAACTCGTTATTCGTGACCTCACTTATGCAGTCGAGAATCTTCCTGAAGTGGCAACCGCCAAAGGACGTGTCAACGCATGGGGTGCAAAAGGCATGCTTGCCAAAGTCTACCTCGCCCGCTCAGGCTGGAAAGGAGGCACACGCGACAACGCCGACCTGGAGAAAGCCAAGGAACTGGCCGCCGACGTGATAAACAACAGCGGCATCAGCCTTTACGAAAACTATGAAGACCTCTTCAAGTATAAGCACAACAACAATCCCGAATCGCTCATTGCCATGCAGTGGGTGCCACTGGGTGATTGGGGCGTATGCAACACTCTGCTTGCCGACCTCGCCGGCAACAGCAAGATGACCGGCGGTGTAAACGTATGGAGCAGCTATCAGGCAAGTATAGATATGCTCCAGCAATATGAGTTGGGCGACACTATCCGCCGCAACGCCACCTTCTGCACACCGGGTACATACTATTCATACATCTGCATTGCCGACGGTGGTTATACTTACGACGGCGCCACCTCTTGCATTAAAAAAGGTGTACCGGGCGGTCCGGACGACGACAACGACGGTTATATCCAGTCCATGAACTCTCCGCTCAACACCTACATCCTACGCCTTGCCGACGTTTACCTGACCTATGCCGAAGCTTGTCTGGGCAACAGCGAAGAACTGACCGGTGGTCCCGGCCTGGAAGCATTGAACCAGGTGCGCGACCGTGCACGTATCCCCCGCAAGGAACGCGTAACCTTCGAAGACATCATTCGCGAACGCCGCGTAGAGTTCTCGATGGAGTATTGTAACTGGTATGACATGGTATCGTGGTATCACTGGAAACCCGACTACATGCTGAATTACTTCCAGAACCAACACCGCGGCTACACGGTAGACCTCATCGTGAAGGACGAAGACGGTTACCTCCACTTCGGCAAGAAAGAAGGCGACACTTTCCTCGAAGGCATAGAAAATTGGCAGAAACCGGGCGAGAACATCGAAATCCACCACGGCAACATCCTGATGCCTTATCCGGAAAGCGATGTCATCCAGAATCCGCTACTGAACGAAGAACCGGTAGCATACGAATTCAGTGAATAAACCAAGTTATACATTCATTATCTCAAATAACGACTTTAATATGAAATATATACATTTTCCTTTTGTGTTGCTCACCATCCTGTTGGCATGCAACCTTTTCACCGCCTGCAACGATGACGAGGGCGGCGGTGTTCCCGTAATCCACCACATCCGTCTTGTCGACCCAGAGAAGGCCGACAGTACGTTCACCGATGTAAATCCGGGCACCATGATTGTAGTCATCGGCGAAAATCTGAATGATGTGCGGAAAGTGTTCATCAACGAACAAGAAGTTTCGTTCAATAGCAACTACGGCACTTCCACCAGTCTCATCCTCACTATCCCCGGCGAATTGCAACTGACGGGTGCCAACCCCGAACTGAAAGGCGAACTGCGTATCGAGACCTCGCACGGCATTGCCACGTACTCCATGCATGTACTCTCACCCGCACCCTACATCACCCGTGTAGCCACAACCTTCCCCGTGGAGACGGGCACGCCTCTGCGCATCGTGGGCGGTAACTTCTACGAAATTCAGCGCGTTTATTTCACCACTGCCGTGGACGACATCACCAATGCACCTGTTTCGGTAGAAGTAACGGACTACACGGTAAACAAGAACTTTGACGAAATATCATTCAATGCTCCCGCAGGCCTGATTGATGAAGGCAGTCTGGTAGTGGAGTGCTATACCGCATCCGCATTTACTCCCTTCCGTCGCACAGCCCTCCCACCAAGTATCAGCAAGGTAAGCTCCATGATGCCTATCACGGGTACCACAGTTACCGTACTGGGACAGAATTTTATGGATATCGCCTCCATCACAATGGGCAATCGCTCGGTAGATCTCTCTACTGTTACCGTAAGCGAAGCTAACGATATGCTTACCTTTACCATGCCGCGTGCACCGCAAGGCACTTGCTCACTCGCCATTACCACAATGGGCGGTACTGCCGAAGTTCCGGGCTTCTATCCTTTGGAGAATATAGTATTGAACTATGACAACATCGGTTGGTTCTCCTGGGGCGGGCAAGCTGTACCCGTCACTGCCGACGGTACAGCAGCTCCTTTCTTCTCGGATGGTAAATGCTACAGCATATCAGGGGAACTTTCAGCATGGAATTACTGGTGGGGCCAATTGCAGAACGGTGCCGTATGGGGCATTGACACAGCCTTCCTGCCTACCGATACACCGACTTCCGAACTGGCTTTGCAGTTCGAATGCTTCGTGGCAGTGGAATATGGCGAAGGTCCTGTATTCCGCATCTACCTCAAAGGGAATGAGGCTCACAACTACACGAACTATCGTCCGGTGAGCGACTTCACCGGAAAAACCGAAGTAGGCCAATGGATGCAGTGCAGCATTCCGCTCTCCGAACTGGTAGACGAAACCACTTGGGGCGAGTTCCAAAAACGTGACGGTGACGAGTTGGCACTCCAGATGACAAACCCCAGCGAAAACGGTCCATACAACATCGAAATGTATTTTGATAATTTCCGAGTTGTCAAGATACAATAATTTGAATTAAATTCTGGCACAGGATTACACAAAGTGACACCTTCTTTTAAACTCTTAGACGCTGATTCAATTGAATCAGCGTCTAAAAATAAATACACCGAAATTATTAAAACGAAATTTTACCGATACCATGACACAAATCTTCAAGAAAACCTTATTAACCAGCCTGGTTCTATTTCTGATGACAGCTTGCTCTGACGATAAAAAGGAGCTGAAAATCATCGTAGAGCCTACTTCTTTCCATTTTGAACAAACGGGTGGTAGCAAGAAATTCGGTATCACCCCCAATGAACCAGCCACTTTCCAAAGTTCGGAAGCATGGTGCAAAGTAACCTCGGAAAGCAGCACTCCCGTACAGGCAATCTATAACATAACCGTAGAACCCAACACTACGCCCGACGTGCGCAACGCCATCATCACCGTCAGCGTAAAGGAGCATATACAAGAAATCAACGTGGAGCAGGCGGCCTATATCCAAAGCGATGAACCGGAAAAATACACTGTACGCGAGAATCTCACAACCCACCAACTGATTAACGAAATGGGACTGGGCATCAACCTAGGCAACACGCTGGATGCCGTGGGCGACTGGATAGACCCAAGCAACATTCTCAATTACGAACAAGCATGGGGAAGCCCTATTATCACACAAGAAATCATTGAAGGATATGCCAAAGCGGGCTACTCATCTCTGCGCATACCGGTCAGCTGGGGCAATCTGCTGTCCGACGACTTCAAAGTGCATCCTGACCTGATGGACCGCGTAGAGAAAATCCTAAACTGGACCCTCGACTGTGGCATGGTGGCTATCATCAATATCCACCACGAAAACGAATGGATTAAACAAGTACCCACCGACAGCAAAGCAAAAGAAAAATTCACTTCCATCTGGAAACAGATATGTGAACGCTTCGAAAAGTACGGTGACCACTTACTGTTCGAGCCAATGAATGAAATCGGATACGATGAGATTTGGACTCCGTGGGGCGGTAGTGAAGCCGACAAGGCAAAGGCACTGGGATACGTGAACGACCTCAACCAGCTCTTTGTCGACATAGTAAGAAACAGTGGCGGCAACAACGCCAAACGTCATCTGTTGGTGGAAATCTACAACACCAACTTGGAGTATGCTTACGACCCCTTGTTCAAGATGCCGAATGATCCCGCAAACCGACTTGCTCTTACAGTGCATTACTATACTCCCGCAAACTTTGCCATACTGGGTGGAGGCGAGGTTGTCGATTGGGGTGTAGGCCGGGAAAGCTGGGGAACGGAAGCTGACTTCAAGGAACTGAACGACAATATGGACCTACTGAAGAAGAATTGCGTAGACAAAGGAATCCCCGTCATCATAGGCGAATATTGCGCCGACTCCAGAAACAGAACAAAGGAAGTGATAAGACTCTTCTGTGTTTCCGTAACCGAAGCCATCTACTCGCGCGGCATGTGCCCAATGCTATGGGACACTCCGGGGGGACAATACAACCGACAGACTTGCCAGTTCGACGACCCTCTCTTCTTAGAAGAAATGATGGCTATTCCGGTTAAATATCCACGGAATTAAACAAATATTCATAATCAATAATCAAATAAAAATGAACAGAATCAGCACTTGTTTCGCCAGCCTATTGCTTTCTTGTGCATTGACGGCACAAGCACAGCAATATCAACTGAATTCACCGGACGGAAAACTAATTGTCAACATCGAAGCCGGACAAGCCCTCAACTGGGCGATTGCCCACGACGGTACCACCGTTCTTTTGCCTTCAGACATTGCCATGCAATGCACTGAATCTGAGGGAAAGCCCATTGCTTTCACCTTCGGCAAAGATGTGAAGGTGACCAAAGCTACCCGCACTTCCGTCGACACTTCCTTCCCCACTCCTTTCTACAAAAAGGCGAGTGTGAAGGACACTTATAACCAACTCACGCTGAAATGCCGTAACGGCTATAGCATACAGTTCCGCGCCTACGACGACGGAGCCGCCTATCGTTTTGTTTCCGAACTGCGCAAACCTTTCTGCGTGAAGGACGAGATTGCCGAGTTCAACTTCGACCGCGATTACCACGCTTTCGTGCCCTATATTAACGACAATCGCGCCGGCGAGCGTTACTGCTACTCCTTCGAGTCCTACTACGATGAGGCCCCCCTCTCTCGCATGTACAAAGACTCGCTTGCCATTACTCCGCTGATGGTAGAACTGGAGAACGGAAAGAAAGCCGTCATTATGGAAGCCGGATTGTCCAACTATCCCGGCATGTTCCTCACTGCCAACCCACAGATGCCCCACGGAGTGAAGGCAGAATTCGCCCCCTATCCACTGGAAACAGTCATCGGAGGCTATGACCGCTTGAACCTCGTCCCTACCAAACGTGCCGACGTTATCAGCAAGCCCAACAATGCCCCCTACTTCTGCCCCAACGGGCGTCCCACAGGGAAACAGACCTATCCTTGGCGTGCCGTGCTTGTTGTTACCCACGACACACAACTCGCCAACAACGACATGATGCAACGCCTCGCACCCGAATGCCGCATCGCTGACACATCCTGGATTAAACCCGGAAAAGTGGCATGGGACTGGTGGAATACTTGTAACCTGACCGGCGTGGACTTCAAGGCAGGCATGAATACGCCCACCTATAAGAAATACATCGACTTTGCCGCCGAAAACCAGCTGGAGTATATCATCATCGACGAAGGTTGGAGCGGAAAGGAATCATTAATGGAAGACATCAGTCCCGAAATCAATCTCGAAGAACTGGTGGCATACGGCAACCAAAAGGGCATAGGCATCATCCTCTGGGCAAGCTGGCGCAATCTTACGGGAGGAGGCGACATCTCCCCTGCCGTGGAACAAGTTATCAGCCACTACGCACAAATGGGAATCAAAGGTTTCAAAATTGACTTCTTCGACCGCGACGACCAACTCGCCATCTCTTCTACCGAACAACTCGCAGCATGTGCCGCCAAGCATCACATGTTGCTTGACCTACACGGACTGAAACCCTTCGGCATCCAGCGCGCCTATCCCAACATCCTCAACTTTGAAGGTGTGAAAGGACTGGAAAACAGCAAGTGGGAGCCCATCGTGAACGGTGCACCCTTGCATGACTTCCCGCGCTACGACGTTACCGCCCCCTATCTGCGCCAACTCGCCGGTCCGATGGACTATACGCCGGGAGCTATGGTAAATGCCACCCGTTCCCTGTTCCGCTCCGTCAACGACCACCCCATGAGTCAAGGTACACGTGTACACCAGATGGCTATGTACACCGTCTTCGAAGCACCCTTGCAGATGCTTGCCGACAGTCCCAGCAAATACATGAAGGAACAGGAATGCACCGACTTCATCGCCAAGGTTCCCACTACCTTTGACGAAACCATTGCTCTTGATGGTAAAATAGCCGAATACATCACGATAGCACGCCGCAAAGGAAACACTTGGTTTGTAGGCAGCATGACCAACTGGACTCCGCGTAGCTGCACCATCGACCTCTCCTTCCTCAGCGAAGGCAACTACGAAGCCGAAATCTTTGCCGACGGCATCAATGCCGACCGTGAAGCTACCGACTATAAAAAAGAAGTACGCATCGTCACTGCCAAAGACAAACTCAATGTACAACTGGCACCCGGCGGTGGATGGACAGCACGAATTACAAAAAAATGAATCTGAGAAAACTGTTTCTGCCATTGTGTTCAGTAGCCTTGTGCCTGCAATCCTATGCACAAGACAAATCCTTCCTTAAGGATATGCTCTGGTATATAGACAACCCTTCTGTATTTGAAAAAGGACAAGAGGAAGGACACGCTTGGCATATGCCCGAAAAGAGCATGCTACTGAATGGGACATGGAAGTTTTTCTGGTGCGATACACCGGAAGGGATACCTGCACACTTTTTTAACCCCGAATTCCCGGATAAGCAATGGGGCGACATCAAAGTTCCCTCAAACTGGGAAATGCAAGGTTATGGTGACAAGCTGTTCAGAAATGTATCTGCTCCCTTCGGGGTGAATCCACCACATGCTCCCAAAGAGTATAACCCTACCGGACTATACCGGCGAACATTCAAGGTACCTGCAAGTTGGGCAGCAAAAGACCAGATATTTTTAAGGTTCGAGAAAGTGGCATCCGCTTCTTTTGTATGGGTCAACGGTCATGAAGTGGGCTACAATGAAGGAGCACAAGAACCTGCCGAATACAACATCACTCCTTATTTGAAGCCGGGCGAAAACACGCTGGCTGTCTGTGTACTAAAGTATTCGGACGGCTATTACCTGGAAGGACAAGATTATTGGCGACTGGCCGGAATCTTTGACGACGTATGGTTGTACGCCACACCTGCTGTCAGGATATTCGACTGGCAAGTAATCACAGAGTTTGATAATACGTATACCGATTCGCAGTTAAGTATTCAGGTAAAAATCAAGGACTACCAAAAGAAGCCAAATGAGAATTATGGATTGAAAGCTTACTTAAAGGATAAAAACGGCAAGATTATCTGTAACTTTTCCGCAGCTCCATTTGAAATGGACGCTGCGGAAAAGACAATACAGTTGCATACCTTGGTACAAGAACCCCGGAAATGGACAGCCGAGACACCCGAGCTTTATACGCTCGGTCTGGAATTATCCAATCCGGCCGGTCTGCAGAAAGACAAGATAGAAACGGTCATCGGATTCAAAAAGACGGAAATCAAAGACGGTGTTTTTTATCTTAACGGTATCCCACTGAAAGTCAATGCACAAAATTCGCACATGCAGCATCCCGAAGAGGGACATGTCATGGACGAAGCCACCATACGCAAGGATTTTGAATTGTTGAAACAGTTTAATTTCAATGCCGTACGTACCTCTCACTATCCTCCGGTGAATAAGTATTTGGAACTGGCCAATGAATACGGGCTTTATATCATAGACGAGGTGGGCGATGAAGCCCATGCCTCGGAATGGATTTCAAGTCTCCCGGAATACGAAGAGATGTATCGCGAGCGATGCCGCAGAATGGTGTTACGGGACAGAAACCATCCCTGCGTCTTGTTCTGGAGCGCAGGAAACGAAAGCGGTGAAGGTATCAACATTACCCACACCATTGAAGAAGGGAAATCGCTGGACCCCACCCGCTTCTGGATGTATGGCGGAAATGCATTCTCCCATCCGGCAGAAGATATTATCGGCCCCCGTTACCCTACTCCTATGGAACTGGAAATGCAGGTAGGCATAGGAGAGGATTCCCGACCATCGTTTATGGATGAATACTTATCGGTTGCAGGCAATGCCGGCGGTGCCCTGGACGATTATTGGGAAGCCATCTACCGACATCCCCGCCTGATAGGAGGGGCCATCTGGGATTTTGTAAGTCCGGGACTGACCGAACGGATAAGGCAAGTGGACGACCTTTCGCCCTTCCATACTCCCGCCCATCTGATGGGAAATGCCCGCTTGGTGAAGGAAGGAAAGAACACGGTGCTGGACTTGAACGGTCACGACCAATGGGTAGAGGTCTATCGTGCAGACAATGTGGAGTTGAACAGTAATGAACTGACACTCACTTGCAGAATCTACCCCCGGAAACTGGTAAGCAGTTGCGGCTCATTCATCACAAAAGGCAATTATCAGTTCGGGCTGCAACAACGCGGTAAAGACAAACTGGAATTTTATATCTATACTGATAAAAAGCATTCCGTATGCGCCTCCTTGCCTACTGACTGGGAATACAACTGGCATCAAGTGACGTGCGTCTACGACGGACAGAAAATGTCCATCTATATAGACGGAGCAGAAAAGGCCTCCACACAAGCATCGGGCAATATCCGGAACTTCCCCTACCCCGTCAACATCGGTCGGAATGCAGAAACACACGGCCAAGAGACTTCGGTCTACATCTGCGATGCTCAAATGGACGAAGTCGGCATTTTCGCCAAGGCACTGACTTCCTCTTTTCACCCGGAAGAAGCCGCTCTGTGGCTAGATTTTGAGCAAGAGACGGAAAATGGTACATTCTACAGTTACGGCATCGGTGCACGTACGTACGGCAGCATCTGGCCCGACCGTAGCGTACAGCCCGAAATGTGGCAAATGAAGAAAACCGGACAACCTCTTTCTTTTTCCATGTCGGATGTGACAGAGGGAGTCGTTGAGTTATGGAATCGCAATCATTATACAAATGCTTCCCGATATGCCATACGATGGGAATTGAAAGAAGATGACAAGGTTATTCAATCGGGCGACTTGGCACTCTCAACAGCGCCGCTTAGCCAAGAGCTGGTGCACATACCTTATAAGAAGCCAGCCCTGATTCCCGGCAAAGAATACCGCCTGATGCTTCATGCCGTCCTGAAAAAAGATGAATTGTGGGCAAAAGCCGGACATGAGGTGGCATGGGAAGAACTTGAACTGCCTTGGAGCCTGCCATGCTCTTCGGAAGAAAAGGCTCAAGGCGTACCTTCCTATTCACTTTCGGAGAAAGAATTGGTTGTCTCCGGAGATGGCTTCAAATATGTATTCAACCGTACCGACGGACAACTGACGTCGATGGTTGTTCAAGATATGGAACTGCTGGAATCACCGCTCCGGCTGAATCTTTGGCGTGCCCCGCTGGCCAATGAGCTGGACAACTGGAATGCCTCCAGCGCCCGCTCCTCCAACTGGAAAGAAGGTTACGGATACACGGTAGCCACAGAAATGTATTCTGCAGGGATTGACCGCCTGGCACATCAGCCCCTCTCTTTTTCGGTGTCCGAAACCACCGAAGGCGTACATATACACATCATTGATGCGGAATTGATGGGCAAAGGAGAAAAAGAGAAAAAAGACCTCTACATCGAAGGAGTACAGAACAACGGCATCATCAACCACTATGAGTATATTATCAATAGTGAAGGGACGATAGAGATACGCCATGTATTGAAGCCTGAAGGGAAAATGCCGCTTTGGTTTCCTCGCATAGGACTTACGCTGACCGTAAGCGATGCGCTCGACCAAGTGAAATGGTACGGCCGAGGACCGCAAGAGAACTATCCGGACCGGAAAACCGGCTATCCGATGGGGATATATGCCTCTACCGTACAAGCTATGTACGAGCCCTATCTAATGCCACAAGATTACGGATTGCGGACAGATGTACGCTGGCTGCAACTGACCACGGACAAAGGCATCGGCCTTCAATTCAAGATGAACGAATGGTTCAACTTCAACATTTATCCGTACAGCACAGACAATCTGACGAAAGCGATGTATACCTACCAATTGCAGAAGCAGAAAGGCATGACCCTGAATCTCGATTATGCCACTACCGGGGTCGGCTGTACGGCCCGCGGTGTATTCGGTGCTTACAAGGCGATGCCGCAGGAATATCGGAGAACCATCAGCATAAGACCTATGATGAAATAAAAATATTGTATCGGACTGGTAAGATTATGAAAAACAAAAATTACTTTATTCTATTAGTGTTGTTTTTAAGCGCTTTACAAATAAAAGCGCAGTATTCATTCGACAACGTGCTTTATGGTGCAGCCTACTATCATGAATATATGCCCTATGAGCGACTGGATGAAGATATCCGGCTGATGAAAAGAGCCGGCCTGACAGTAGTGCGCGTTGGAGAATCTGCCTGGGGAGTATTTGAGCCGCAAGAAGGAAATTTTGAATTTGAATGGATGGACCGCATTCTGGACAAGATGCATGCAGCAGGAATCAAAGTCATCTTGGGAACTCCCACCTATTCCATTCCTGCATGGCTGGCATACAAACACCCGGAAGTGCTGGCAGAACACGCCAAAGGAAACAAAGCCTATTATGGAATCAGACAGAACATGGATTTTACAAACCCGACCTACCAATTCTATTGCGAACGGATTATCCGCAAGATGCTGGAAAGATATGCACAGCATCCGGCAGTCATCGGGTATCAAGTGGACAACGAAACAGAAGCGCGCGGAGTAAACAACAGAGACTATTTCTTCGGATTCAGGAACTACATCAAACAGAAATTCAACAATGACCTGAATCTGCTTGCCAAGGAATGGGGAATGAACTACTGGGGAATGAACATCAACACCTGGGAAGAGTTCTATCCGCGCGATGGAGTGACAAGCCCCTCGTACAAGAATGAATGGGAACGCTATAACCGGAAGGAAGTGGCCGATTTTCTGAATTGGCAGTGCGACCTTGTAAATGAATACAAGCGTAAAGACCAATTTGTCACCCACTGCTTTATGCCCGACTTCCATAATATAGACCAAGTGGAAAGTTTCAGGCAGATGCAATATCCTGCCATCAATGTCTATCACGATGTACAGGATAAACAAGACGGCCAGCGCATCGCTTATGCCGGTGACTTCGTGCGCACCGTGGCCGACAACAATTACATCGTCATGGAAACCAACGCACAAGGCATCGGCTGGGATGCCCGCACCCAGTTTCCTCCCTACGACAACCAGTTGCGGCAGAATGTGTACGCACATTATGCTTCCGGAGCCAATATGGTGGAATACTGGCACTGGTCTACCCTGCACTACGGGCAGGAGACATACTGGCGAGGCGTGCTGGGCCATGACCTCCAGCCCAACCGCATATACAAGGAATTCACCACCACCGCCAAAGAGTTGGAAAGAATAGGCAGCCACATCGTGAACTTGAAAAAGAAAAACCGGGTAGCTATCCTCTACAGTCATGATTCTTATCATGCTCTCGGCTTCATGCCCTACACTTACAAGAGCAATTATCCCATTGATATGGTGCATAAAGCCCTCTATTTCCAAAACATAGAAACGGACATCATCCCTTGTGACAAGACAACCGATTTCAGCGGATATGACATGCTTGTCATTCCCCCTTTGTATGTGGCTACCGACCAATTGCTATTAGCCATTGATGAATTCGTACAGTCCGGCGGACACGTGGTAATGATGCACAAAAGCGGTTACTGCAATGAGCACTCCGCAGTTCGGGCCACCTTGGCTCCCGGGCCGCTACGCAAAGCCTGCGGCTTCCATTACCAGGAATTCTCCACTATCGGTGACTTATCATTAAAGGATAACCCCTTTCAATTAGAGGGAAAGAACCAGATAAGCGACTGGTATGAATTCCTGATTCCCGAGACAGCCACCCCGTTGGCTTATGCAGAGCATCCGTTCTTCGGCAAATGGCCCGTTGTCACCGAAAACAAGTATGGCAAAGGCAAACTGACCTACATAGGAGCCTACCCTTCGCAGGAATTGCTGAATGCCATCGTGCGAAAGGCAGCCATCCATGCCGGTATCATCTCTTCAGAGAGCGACGTGTTCCCCATCATACAGCGTTCGGGAATAAACAAAGCCGGAAAAGCCATCCGTTACTTCTTCAATTACAGCAGCGAGAGTAAAGAAATCACTCATAACTATCCGACATCCAAAGAGCTGATTTCCGGCAAGACTGTAAAAGAAGGAGACCATGTAACATTGCCCCCCTGGGGAGTTCTCATCATGGAAGTTTATTGACCATCAGAAAACATGAGAAAAAATGAGAAAAAAGATATTTGCCTTTCTATTGCTAAGTGCCCTATATGCCGGCGCCCAAGAAGCTCCGGACTGGGAGAATCCTATTGTAGTCGGCATCAACAAAGAGCCGTATCATGCCACACTGACATTGCCTTCGCAAAAAGTCGATTGCAAAGAAATCATATCCCTGAACGGCAAGTGGCGATTCCAATGGTCTGCCGACCCGGGAAAGCGCCCGGCCGACTTCTACAAGAATGATTTCAATACCGACACATGGGATACCATCACAGTGCCGGGAGCATGGCAATTGCAAGGTTATGGGAAACCTATCTATTCCAACGTAAACTATCCCTTCCAGAAGGATGCACCCAGAGTGACAAGCGAGCCTCCCGCCGAATATTACAGTTACGGGCACAGAAATCCCACAGGCTCTTATGTCACCACGTTCGAAGTGACGCCCGATATGAAAGACAAGTGCCTATACCTTCACTTTGAAGGAGTAAAATCGGCCATGTATGTCTGGGTAAACGGAGAGCGGGTAGGCTACAGCCAGAATTCGATGTCGCCTGCCGAGTTTGACATAACCGAATTTGTGAAGAACGGAGCCAATCGTCTGGCAGTGGAAGTGTATCGGTGGTCGGACGGCAGTTATCTGGAAGACCAGGACATGTGGCGGCTTAGTGGAATACTCAGGCCGGTAGAGCTATGGGTACGTCCCCGGACAAATATCCGGGACTATAGGTTCAGCAGCGACTTGTCGGACGACATGCGTTCAGCTACATTCGGAACCGAAATTTGGATAAGAAACCAGACCGACCGCAAAGTAAAAGACCTGACCGTAGAAATAAACCTGGTGGGGAAAGACAACAGAGGAAATAAACTCGACAAAAAAATGGTGGCTCCCGTAGGTACTATTCAGGCCTTTTCTGAAACGAGCGTCACACTGTCCGAAATGCTCCGGGAGCCTCAACTATGGTCTGCCGAAAAACCGCATCTATATGACATCCACATCAAGCTTCGCAGGAAGAATGAACTTTTGGAATCGTTCGAATACCATTGGGGCATACGGAAAATAGAAATCGCGGGAGACGTCTTCAAAGTCAACGGGAAAGCCGTCAAGCTGAAAGGAGTGAACCGTCACGACTTCCATCCCCGTATGGGATTCTTTGTCGACAGCCGGACGATGGAGAGAGATATCCGGCTGATTAAACAAGCCAACATCAACATGATACGCACGTCCCACTATCCACATCTGCCATTGCTGTACGAGCTATGTGACAAGTATGGAATCTACGTAATGGACGAAGCGAACCACGAAAGTCATGCCTACGGTTTGGGGAACAAAGTATTAGGAGACAACCCTCAATGGACACTGGCCCATGTGGACCGGGCAGTAGCCGTGGTGGAAAGGGACAAGAACCATCCGTGCATCCTATTCTGGTCATTGGGCAACGAGGGTGGAAGCGGTGCCAATTTGCGAGCTATGGCAGACACAATCCGTGCCTTAGACCCCACCAGACCGATATACGACGATACAGACCGCACCGTATCCGATGTCTATGACGAAGCTTATCTGCATCCCGACGCTTTGAAGGAACTTGGCGAGAAAATAACCGACCGCCCCGTATTCATGAGAGAGTATGCCTACGCCATGGGAAATTCCATCGGCAACCTCAAGGAGTATTGGGATGTGATTGAAAAGGACGAAAGTATTATCGGAGCTGCCATTTGGTGCTGGGTAGACCAAGGCATTCCTAAAAAGCTTAACGGTGCACCGTTAAGTTTCGGCGAGAGCCCCTCGTCACTCCCATTACTGCCCGATGAATTCTGGGCGTATGGAGGAGATTTCGGGGACTATCCCAACGACGGTCCCACCGGCATTAACGGGCTGGTATCTCCCGACCGGGTGCCTCACCCCCATTACTATGAAGTACAAAAAGTATATCAATACATCAAGTTTGAAAAGAAGGGAACACAGCAAATCAAATTGACCAACGGGTATGCGTTTTCCGATTTGGATGAATTCGATTACAGCTATGAGTGGATATGCAACGGAAAGGCTGTACGCAACGGCGACCTCCACTTGTCCGAAGGGAATCTGCTGGAGGTACCTTCAAGACCGGATAAGTGTGGGGAACTTTGCCTCAATGTATATGCCACGTTGAAGGAATCCACGACGTGGGCAGAGAAGGGCTTCAAAGTTGCCAAGGAACAACTTACGTATCATGACTATGAATTCCCACAATTGAAGGATGACGGCGGGAAGGCCACGTTTAAGGAGACACCCGAAGCGGTGGAAATTATAGCCGCCGATGCCTTGTTCACCATAGAAAAAGGTACCGGTGCTTTGGTGAGTTGGCGAGTCAAGGGAGAAGAGTTGTTGCACAGTGCCTTGGAACCCTATTTTTGGAAACCGGCAAATGACATTCAGGTCCGCAACGGCTACAATGAACGTTTGAGCGCTTGGAAAAATGCAGAGCAAAAACGTATCGTAAAGGCATACCAAGCAACCGTAAACGATGGTATGGTGATAGTGGATGCCAGTCTCTCCCTCCCCCGGATAGGAGCCGGTTACCATCTCCGCTACACTGTGGACGGCAAAGGCCGCATACAAGTAGAAGCAACCTATCAGCCTGAAAAGGAAGATATTCCGCTGATGCCCAAATTCGGTATGCGCATGAGAATGCCCTCGGCGCTGAACCGGATAGCCTGGTACGGACGCGGCAAGTTCGAGAACTATCCCGACCGCAAGAGCGCCGCTTTCCTGGGAGTCTACGAGTGTGGCATACACGAATTTATCACGAACTACATCGTACCGCAAGACAATGCCAACCGGTGCGATACACGCTGGTTCATGCTGGGAGACAGTGAGCGATGGAAAATACAAGTCAAAGGCTTGCAACCCCTATGTTTCCGTATATGGCCCTACGGGGAAGAAGACCTGGAAGGGAAAGAGCATGCGCACGAACTGCCCGAACGCGACTTCATCAACCTGAATATCGACTCCAACATACACGGAGTAGGTGGAAACGACGGATGGGGCGCACAGACCATGAAGCCATACACCATTGACGGCAATCGCTCCTACCGGTATGGGTTTATCATGGAGTATATGGACAAAACAGAATAATCCATTCATCAATGCATTCAAAAAGGGAATAAACATTTTGTAAACAACAATAAAGGTATGAAAAGAAACATCTTTAAAACAATTCTCCTATCCGCCTGCATCCTGCAAGGGGGCAGTGCATTGGCACAACAAGAGAAAGCAGAACCGGGCAAGTTCTCACCTACCTGGGAGTCATTGTCCCAATACGAAGTGCCCGAATGGTTCCGCAACGCCAAATTCGGCATATGGGCACACTGGGGTCCGCAATGCCAACCCGAAGCCGGCGACTGGTACGGTCGTGGCATGTACGAAGAGGGCGGTGCTGCCTACAAGTGGCACTTGGAGCATTACGGACATCCTTCGGAATTCGGCTTCAAGGATGTAATCAACGAATGGAAAGCCGAAAAATGGAATCCGGAGAGGCTGGTAGCCCTTTTCAAGAAAACCGGTGCCCGATATTTCTTTGCTATGGGCAACCATCACGACAACATGGACTTGTGGGACAGTAAATACCAATCATGGAACTCCGTCAACATGGGCCCCAAGCGAAACGTACTGGGCGAATGGGAGAAAGCGGCCCGCAAAAACAAACTTCCCTTCGGTGTCAGCATCCACTCCTCCCATGCTTGGACATGGTATGAAACTGCACAAGGAGCCGACAAGAAAGGCCCATACGCAGGAATCTCCTACGATGCCCGCGTAGTGACTAAGGAAGACGGCAAGGGAAAATGGTGGGAAGGCTACGACCCGCAAGAGCTATACGTACAGAATCATGCCCTGAGCGGACATGCTTGGGCTGCATGGGACTGGCCCGAAGGAACCTCTGTCCCCCCACAGAGCTACTACGACAACTTCTTCGACCGCACAGTGGACATGATAAACAAATATCATCCCGACCTGGTCTATTTCGACGACAGCGTACTCCCCTTCTGGCCCATCAACGATACGGGGCTGAAAGTCGTGTCGCACTACTATAACCAAAACATGAAGCTTCACAAGGGCAATCTCAATGCCGTAGTCTTCGGAAAGAAGCTGGAAGCTAAACATAAAGAGGCCATCGTATGGGATGTAGAAAAAGGGGTTCCATCGGAATGCCAGGACAAGGCGTGGCAAACCTGTAGTTGCCTCGGTACTTGGCACTATAACCGCTCTGCTTACGAAGACAACTGGTATAAATCAGCCGAGACCGTCATCCACATGCTCATTGACATCGTCAGTAAAAATGGCAACCTATTACTAAGCGTACCAATGAAAGGAAACGGCACCATCGACGACAAGGAAGAAAAAATTCTGGAAGACATAGCCGCCTGGATGGAGGTGAACGGAGAAGGAATATTCGACACACGTCCCTGGTGTATTTATGGTGAAGGTCCCTCCACAGAAACAGCAATACCTTTGGACGGAGCAGGATTCAACGAAGGCAAGAACGCACCCTACACTTCTGCCGACATCCGGTTTGTGAAAAAAGGGAAATACTTGTATGCCCATATCATGAAATGGCCCTCAGACGGAAAAATACAGATAAAATCACTGGCTACCGGCAGTCCCTACTGCAAAGGAGAAATCGAAAAGGTAGAATTATTAGGAGGTGGAAAGGCAAAGTTCAGAAGAACTTCCAAAGGCTTGCTTATTGACCTTCCCAAAGACAAGACACCCAATCCTATTTCTTTGGTACTGAAAATCACTAACCGTTAAACTGCTGATATTGTATGAAAAAGGGATTTTTTTTAAGACTATTTGTCCTGCTGATGCTGACATTTTTCATAGCAGAACAAGGCAGAGCACAAACCTACCAACGCACCTCACAAGGCATAAAAAGCACTGTGCAAGGTATAAATATAGATATTAGCTTCTTCTCTCCTGTCACAGTGAGAATCTTAAAATCGCCTGACGGCTGGAAGTATACCAAAGAAAGTTTGTCGGTCATCGGGCAACCGGAAAAAGTAAAACTATCCGTCTCTTCGAAAGGGGGCATATTGACTATCAAAAGCCATCAGCTTACAGTCCATCTCAACGAAGAGACCGGACAAATAACTTTTGCCTCTTCCGATGGAAAATCGCTGTTGCAGGAACAAAATAAAGGCGCACGTTTTGATGATTTCAACGATGCTGGCACAAAAACCTTCAGCGTTTATCAATCGTTCACCTTAGAGAAAGACGAAGCTATTTATGGATTGGGACAATTGCAAAACGGCAAAATGTCGCAACGTAACCAGACCAAACGCCTTATCCAAGACAATCTTGAGGATGTGATTCCCTTCTTCCAGTCCGTCAAAGGCTACGGTCTCTTTTGGGACAACTATTCGCCAACCATCTTCAAAGACAATCAAGAAGAGACATCCTTCCTTTCTGAAGTCGGCGACTGCATTGACTACTATTTCATGTACGGCGAAAATGCCGATGGAGTAGTTGCCCAGATGCGCTACCTCACAGGACAAGTGCCCATGTTTCCATTATGGACATATGGATTCTGGCAAAGCCGTGAACGCTACAAAAGCCAAAAAGAGATTGTTGGCGTAGTGCAAAAATACCGCGAACTGGGTGTGCCCCTCGATGGAATTATCCAGGATTGGAGATACTGGGGAAGCAACTACCTGTGGAACGCAATGGATTTTTTGAACGAAGAATTCTCCGACCCCAAAAAAATGATGGAAGACATACACGGAATGAATGCCCACATTATCATCTCCATTTGGTCAGCTTTCGGACCACATACCAAACCCTATCACGAGTTGGATAAAGGGAACATGCTCTTCAACTTCCGCACATGGCCCGAATCCGGTTCCGAGAAGTGGCCTCCCAATATGGACTATCCATCCGGTGCCCGCGTGTACGATGCCTACCATCCGCAAGCACGCGACATCTATTGGAAGTACCTGAACGAGAACCTACGTTCTGTGGGTATAGACGGCTGGTGGATGGACTCTACCGAACCCGACCATTTTCACCCCATTCCTGAAGATTTTGACACGCCCACCTATTTGGGGTCATTCCGTAAAGTACGCAATGCCTACCCTTTAATGAGTGTAGGTGGAGTGTACGACCACCAGCGTGCCGTAACTTCGGATAAACGCGTATTTATCCTTACCCGCTCAGCCTTTGCCGGCCAGCAACGTTATGGTGCCAATACATGGACAGGAGATATCACAGCATCATGGGAAGTTTTGGAGAAGCAAATACCTGCGGGATTAAACTTCTCACTATGCGGCATTCCCCATTGGAACAGCGATATCGGCGGATTCTTCCTATGGCAATATCCCTTGATGCTGGATGACCCGGATTATCGCGAGCTTTATGCCCGTTGGATACAGTTCGGTACATTCTGTCCCATGATGCGATCACATGGGGAAGGTGCTCCCAGAGAAATCTATCAATTCGGCAAAAAAGGCGAGCCAATATACGATGCGATTGAGAAATACATTCGGTTACGCTACAGTTTGTTACCATACATCTACACAACTGCCTGGGAGGTAACTGCCAATCAGTCCAGCTTCATGCGTGCCTTGGCAATGGATTTTGCCCACGATCGCAACGTGTGGAACATCCACAATCAGTATATGTTTGGCAAATCCCTATTGGTATGCCCTGTAACCCAACCCATGTATACCCAAACAGTTTCGGACACCATCCGTGTAGAAGATTTCAGTACCGTTAAGTCTATGCGAATATATCTGCCTAAAAATACGGAATGGTATGATTTTTGGACCAATCAGAAACACTCCGGCGGACAATATATCGTGAAAGATACCCCTATTGACATTTTACCACTTTATGTGAAAGCAGGTTCCATCCTGCCAATAGGTCCCGAAGTGCAGTATAGCACCGAAAAATCATGGGACAACTTGGAGATAAAAGTGTATCCCGGTTGTAACGGCGAATTCACACTTTACGAAGACGAGAATGACAACTACAATTATGAAAAAGGAATGTACAGCACCATTACGATGAAATGGAATGACCGTACTCGCATGCTCACTATTGAAAATCGGAAAGGAGAGTTTTCCGGTATGTTGAAAGAACGGAAATTCAACATAGTAACTGCTGATGGCGCAAAAAAGGCAGTGGCTTATAATGGGAAAAAAGTAACGGTTAAAATGTAATGGTTTCTAAAAACAGCTATTAATTTGCATTATGGAAATAAATACTCGTATGAAAAAATATCATCATTATCTTACCCTTTTAAGTTTATTTATGCTGCTCGGCATCCTGAAATTGCAAGCAGCGATACAACTCCCTGCCATATTTTCCAACCATATGGTGCTACAACGTAACTCAGAACTTACTTTCTGGGGATGGGGTATTCCGGGAGAAACAATTTCCATCGCCCCCGAATGGATGAAAGGAGAAATAATCAAAACCCAAGTCAATAATACGGGGAAATGGTCAGCCCGTGTACCTTCCGGCGAAGCCGGCGGACCTTATGAGATTCGTTTCAGCGGCTCGTCAGAAGTAACCTTGACCGATGTCATGCTAGGCGAAGTTTGGCTGTGCAGCGGACAATCCAATATGGAATGGAGCGCCAACCACGGCATAAAGAACGGAGACGAGGAAACGGCAAATGCCCATTGTCCCAATCTCCGAATTTTTCACGTGGCCAGAATAGCCGCCCCGTTCCCTCAAGAAAACTGTTTCTCGCAATGGACACAGTGCACGCCCGAAACGATGCGCAGCACGAGTGCCCTGGCCTACTTCTTCGGCCGCAACATCCAGGAAGAGCTGGACGTGCCGGTAGGAATCATCGTAGCCGCATGGGGCGGAACCACCGCCGAGACATGGACGCCCCGCGAATGCGTAATGAGCGACCCGGTCTTGTGCGACTATCCGTATGAATCCAATCCTTGGTTTCCGGCTGAAACAGGCACGTTGTACAACAGCATGATTTATCCCGTGATGCCCTACGGCATTGCCGGATGCATCTGGTATCAGGGAGAAGCCAACCAAGGCCGTGCCAGCTCCTACGCCCGGGTGATGCAGCGGCTGATAGGCTCGTGGCGTACCGGATTTAACAAGGAATTCCCATTCTATCTGGTCCAGATAGCCCCCTTCCAATACCACTCCAAAGACAACGGACCGGCACTGCTACGCGAGCAGCAGGCCATGTTGCCCGAAATGCTGGACAAGGTCAAGATGATTACCGTGTCAGATTTGGTGGACAATGTGCAGGACATCCATCCACGTGACAAAAGAAGCGTAGGCAAACGTCTCGCCAATCTTGCACTGGACGATACATACCATATATATGCAGGCCCCTATAAAAGCCCGGTCTTTGAAAGCGCCTGCCGCAAAGGCAACCATGTGACAATCTCTTTCAAAGACATAAAGAACGGACTGGCCGTACACGGGAAAAGGATAGAGGGGCTGATGATGGCCGCAGCCGGCCAGGAATGGCAAGAGGCCCGGGCCAGGATAGACGGGGGAAAGCTGATTGTCCCGGTAAAAGGAATCGAAAGCCCGGTTTCCATTCGCTACTGCTTCAGTGACGCTGCTCAAGGCAACCTTTTTTCAACGGAAGGCATCCCCTTAGCCCCCTTCCGGGCAGACAGCATTGCCTCTTCTGAAAACATTCCGGTTTCTACAGACAGCGCTTTGGAAGAATCTTTTGAATTCTCGCCCAAGTTCTCTACCGGCAATGCCAATCCCCTTCTCGACTTCCAATACATGGCCGACCCCACAGCAGTGGTGCACGACGGCCGCATTTATGTGTACGGCACTAACGACCACCAGCAATATGATGTAGTGGGCCGTAACGGGAAAAACACCTATCAGCACATCCATTCGCTGACGATGGTCTCTTCTGACGACATGGTGAACTGGACTTATCACGGAGTAATCAATGTAAAGGCTCTGGCTCCCTGGGGAATGGCTTCGTGGGCACCTTCCATCGCTTCGCGCAAGGAGGCCGACGGCAAAACACACTTCTATCTGTACTACTCCAACAGCGGTTCCGGTGTAGGTATGCTGACTGCCACTTCCCCCGTGGGGCCCTGGACAGACCCATTGGGCAAATGTGTGGTAGACGGTAATACTCCAGGACTCGGCAAGTGTAAAGCTCCCTTCGATCCGGGAGTAGTCATCGACGACAAGGGCATCGGCTGGCTCTCCTTTGGCGGGGGCGACAGCGACGACTACATTCCCGGAGACGCACGCATCGTGCGGCTGGCAAATGACATGAAGACGCTGGACAGCGAAATAGTTGAAATAAAAGCGCCATACCACTTTGAAGCAAACGAACTGAACTATCTGAACGGCACTTGGATTTACACCTACAACACCAACTGGAAGAACCGGGATGCATGGCCCCACAAGGATATAGACAAGCCGAGCCGGTGCTGCATGAGCTACATGACGAGTCGCACGCCACTTGAGACAGACAGCTGGACCTATCGGGACAACTACTTCAAAAATCCCGGCGACTATGGCATGTCCGACAGCAACAACCATACACATCTGGTAAAATTTCAAGGGAAGTACTATCTCTTCTACCACTCACTGGGCTTGCAGGACAGCCGCGACCTCAAAGTGGGTGTCCGCAGTATCTGCGTGGAAGAAATAGAGGTGGACGAAAAGGACCTCACTATCCACATGGGCACAGCCACAGCCAAGGGCGTTTCACAAATCAAGCCTCTCGACCCGTTTGCGCAGCAACAGGCCGAGACCACAGCCGCCACACGCGGCGTTGCCTTTGAACCTACCGGACAGACAGGCAACATGTCTGCCGTAGGAAACAAGAGCGGACAGGCCATCTGTGTCCGCGGTGCAGAATTCCCGCAATCACCTCAAGCCATACAGATGAAGATAAAAGGGAAAGGCTCCATCGAAATACACATGGACAGTCCAGACGGTCCGCTCCTATCCACCTTGACCTTTGATACCGATACGTGGCAAACATTGACAAAGCCGTTGGACAAACGGATAAAAGGCAAACACGACATTTACTTCGTATTCGGGAACGGAAAGTTCTTATTTGACGAATGGAAATTCACAAAATAATGAATCCGTCGGCAGAATCTGCCCAGTATCTCTTCACCCTTGTGATGATATCGCTGCACAATTCGAGCCAACACACAACAAGCCAGCAAGTTACTTTGCCAGCGTTTTGCCACCATATTGGCAAAGTTTTGCCATGCCTTTGGCAAAGCTTTGCCAATGTGGTGGCAAAACCTTGCCAACTTGTCGGCAAGAAAGACAAAAGCAACATCGCTGTCCGCAAAGAGGCGGAAGCACGTCCTCAATATAATTCCGCTAACGGGAAAGAGACAGATTGGTTCCATTAACGGGCAGAAGTTTTAAAAAATGGGAAGGATTTGGCACAATAGTTCCGCGCAAATTCTCATTTATCGAACAAAAATTGTATTTTTGCCTGCGACTGAAAAATCAGTAATATCATAGAATAGACAATTCCCGAACAAATATGAGCGAAGATTTTGAAGCACCGAAAGATGATTTGGACAAGGAACTCCCGGCCGGGAGCGAAGAACACTCGGATTACAAACCTGCGGACGCAAAGGATGCCAATATAAAGCACCAACTGAGCGGCATGTACCAGAATTGGTTTCTGGACTACGCCTCATACGTTATATTGGAACGTGCCGTACCCCATATCATGGATGGTCTGAAACCCGTACAGCGGCGTATCCTCCACTCCATGCGCCGCATGGAAGACGGGCGCTACAACAAGGTGGCGAACATCGTAGGACATACCATGCAGTTCCATCCGCACGGTGATGCTTCTATCGGCGATGCTCTGGTACAACTGGGACAAAAGGACTTGCTCGTGGATTGCCAGGGAAACTGGGGTAACATTCTGACGGGTGACAGCGCCGCTGCCCCCCGTTATATCGAAGCACGTCTCTCCAAGTTCGCACTGGACGTGGTATTCAACCCCAAGACCACCGAATGGAAACTCTCTTATGACGGGCGAAACAAAGAACCGGTTACACTACCGGTAAAATTCCCACTGCTGCTTGCACAAGGTGTGGAAGGTATTGCCGTAGGCCTGTCATCCAAAATATTACCACATAACTTCAATGAGCTGTGCGATGCTTCCATCAGCTATCTGCACAACGAAGAATTCAAGCTGTACCCCGACTTCCAGACGGGAGGCAGTATCGATGTATCCAAATACAACGACGGTGAACGTGGCGGTGCGATACGCGTGCGCTCCAAAATAGAAAAGATGGACAACAAGACACTTGCCATTAAGGAAATTCCTTACGGGAAAACGGTGGCCAGTGTATGCGACTCCATCGTAAAGGCCAGCGAAAAAGGAAAAATCAAGATACGTAAGGTAGAGGACCTAACATCCGGCAGTGTGGAAATATTAGTGCATCTAGCCCCGGGTGTATCATCCGACAAGACCATCGATGCCCTCTATGCCTTCACCGACTGTGAAGTGAGCATCTCTCCCAACTGCTGTGTCATCGACGACCAAAAGCCCCACTTCCTCACCGTGAGTGATGTATTGCGCAAATCAGTCGACAACACATTGGCACTGCTACGCCAGGAACTGGAAATCCGTAAGGGAGAGATACTGGAAAGCCTGCATTTCGCTTCACTCGAAAAGATATTCATTGAAGAACGTATTTACAAGGATAAGGAGTTTGAACAAGCCAAAAACATGGATGCCGCCTGCGAACATATCGATGAGCGCCTGACTCCCTACTACCCGACTTTTATCCGCGAAGTGACCAAGGAAGACATCCTCCGGCTGATGGAGATAAAGATGGCACGTATCCTCAAATTCAACTCCGACAAGGCAGAGGAACTGATAGCACGCATGCGAAAGGACATAGAGGAGATAGACTGCCATCTGGCAAACATCGTGGAATATACCGTCGACTGGTTCCGTATGTTGAAGGACAAGTACGGCAAAGCCTTCCCCCGCCGCACGGAACTGCGTAACTTCGACACCATCGAAGCAACCAAAGTCATCGAAGCCAACGAAAAGCTGTACATCAACCGCGAAGAGGGTTTCATCGGAACTGGATTGAAGAAAGACGAATTCATAGGCAACTGCTCGCCCATAGATGACGTGATTATCTTCTTCCGCGATGGAAAATATATCATCACACCGGTGGCCGACAAGAAGTTCGTGGGCAAGAATATACTTTATGCCAACATTTTTAAGAAGAACGACAAACGTACCATCTACAATGTCTGCTACCGTGACGGCAAGGAGGGGACAAGCTATATCAAGCGTTTTGCCATCACTTCCGTGGTGCGTGACCGCGAATACGATGTGACGCAAGGTACTCCCGACTCCCGTATCACCTACTTCACCGCCAATCCCAATGGAGAAGCTGAAATCATCAAGGTAACCCTGAAACCCAATCCCCGTGTACGCCGTATTATCTTCGAGGAGGATTTCAGCAACATCAATATCAAGGGACGGCAGGCCATGGGAAATATACTCACGAAACTCCCCGTACACAAGATAGCCTTGAAACAACGTGGAGGCTCCACGCTGGGTGGACGGAAAGTCTGGTTCGACCGTGATGTGCTACGTCTCAACTACGACGGGCGCGGAGAATATCTCGGAGAATTCCAGAGCGAAGACACCATCCTTGTCGTACAGAACAGCGGAGAGTTCTATGCCACCAACTTCGACTTGAACAATCACTATGACGATGGCATACGCGTATTGGAGAAATACGATCCGAACAAAGTATGGACCGCCGTACTCTACGATGCCGACCAGCAGAACTATCCTTACATCAAGCGTTTCTGCTTCGAGGCAACCGCCCGCAAGCAAAACTACTTGGGAGAAAACAAGAACAGCAGCCTCATTCTGCTGACAGACGAGTGCTACCCGCGTTTAGAGGTGGTGTTTGGCGGCCACGACAATTTCCGAGAGCCGATGGTGGTGGAAGCCGACGAATTCATCGCCGTGAAAGGCTTCAAAGCAAAAGGTAAGCGCCTGACCACCTATACTATAGAAACCATCAACGAATTAGAGCCTACCCGCCAACCTGAACCCTCGCAGAAAACCGAAGAGCAGGAAACGGATGAAGAACCGGAAATTCTGGACCCCGACCACGGTAAAAGCGAAGGGGACATACTGGACGAGATGACAGGACAGATGAAACTCTTTTGATGAAGGACGGAAATGAAGTATTAGTGGCTAACGATTACTAATTTGTAATTGATAATTTAATATGTACATATACAAGATAATAATCCTATGCGGACTGCTCTTGGGAAGTGTCGGACTGAAAGCACAAGAAGCACAATGCAGCATCGACCGGAAGCTACGGGCTGACTCCACCAACCGTAACCGTATTATCACCCGTGCCACCATGTATGGTGTCGGCTTCACCAACGTGTTCGACACTTATCTTTCACCTCAGGAGTATAAGGGAATCGATTTCCGTATCTCCCGCGAAAGCATGCGGATGACACGGTTGATGGACGGCAACGTGTCTCTGCAAACTTTCTTCCAGGCAGACTTGGGATATACACACAACAAAGTAGACAATAACAATACATTCTCCGGACTGGCCAACTGGAACTACGGCCTGCATTATAATTTTCCAATCACGGGCAATTTCAAACTGCTTGCCGGAGGAGTCGGCGACTTCAACGGTGGCTTTGTCTATAATCTGCGCAACGGAAACAACCCCGCCCAAGCACGTGCCTATATCAACCTTGCCGCATCTGGAATGGCTATTTGGGACTTGCGCATCAAGAACCGTCCCATCACACTACGCTATCAGGTAAATCTTCCTTTGGCAGGTATCATGTTCATGCCCAACTATGGACAGTCCTACTACGAGATATTTACGTTAGGACATTGGGACGGAGTAGTGAACTTCACCTCCCTGCACAACCAGCCCTCTCTGAGACAAATGCTGACCGCAGACTTTCCGGTGGGACGTGCCCGGATGCGTTTCGCTTACATATGGGACGCACAACAGTCCAAAGTAAATGAAATAAAGACACATACTTACTCGCATGTATTCATGGTGGGGTTCGTAAAGGAACTCTATCTGTTTCCTAACAAGAGAAAGTAAAAAGTGACAAGGTGATAAACGATAAGATGATAAGGATAATGTGCATGAAAAGAAGATATATTTTAATAATTTGGAGTATCCTACTCACGTTATTGCCCCTATTGAACGGATGTATTCGTGAGGAAGAGTTCGACAATACCCCACAAGGCAATTTCGAAGCCTTGTGGAAAATAATAGACGAACAGTACTGCTTCCTGGACTACAAGCAAATAGA
Organism: Bacteroides sp. AR20; assembly: GCF_964250605.1. Classification (NCBI taxonomy): domain Bacteria; kingdom Pseudomonadati; phylum Bacteroidota; class Bacteroidia; order Bacteroidales; family Bacteroidaceae; genus Bacteroides; species Bacteroides sp. AR20. The sequence continues at coordinate 39,536 of NZ_CAXUGK010000003.1, forward strand.
CTGGGATGCCATCCATGACAAGTATCAGCCACTCATTACCCCGGGAATGAGCTACGACGGTCTATTTGAAATATTAGGTAACATGCTTGCCGAGTTAAAAGACGGACATGTCAACTTGTACTCTTCTTCCAACATGGCGCGCTACTGGGACTGGTATCTGGATTATCCTCGTAACTTCAACGAAAGTATCATTGAAAAGTACCTGGGAAGAGACTACCGCATTGCTGGAGGCGCCAAATATACCATATTGGAGGACAACATAGGATATATCTATTACGGTGATTTCTCCAGCGGCATCGGAAACGGCAACCTGGATGAGATTCTGTTATACCTTTCCGCTTGTAACGGCCTGATTATCGACGTGCGCAACAATGGTGGCGGCAACCTGACAAACGCCACCCGAATGGCACAACGCTTCACGAATGAAAAAGTACTGACGGGATATATTCAGCACAAGACCGGCAAAGGCCATAGCGATTTTTCAGATCCGACTCCCATTTATGTGGAACCTTCCAACAGTATCCGCTGGCAAAAAAAGGTAATTGTCCTGACCAACCGTCATTCCTATAGTGCAACCAATGATTTTGTCAACTCCATGCGCTGTTTTCCCAATGTCACCCTGGTTGGTGACAAAACCGGCGGCGGGTCGGGCCTGCCATTCTCTTCGGAACTGCCCAACGGATGGGGGGTACGCTTTTCTGCCAGCCCGCACCTCGATGCCCAAAAACAGCATATCGAGTTCGGCATCGACCCGGACAAGAAAGTGGATATGAGCAAAGAAGATGAGAACAATGACTTGGACACCATCATTGAGGAAGCAAGAAAAATACTGAAAGTGACTTTCTAAAACGACTTTATCTACAAAACAATTTGCCAAAACGAAAATTCTTTCTATCTTTGCTCCCGCTAATCGGAATTATTCCGCGGATGTGGCGTAATTGGCAGCCGCGCCAGACTTAGGATCTGGTGCCGTGAGGCGTGTAGGTTCGAGTCCTATCATCCGCACAATCCCTATAATAAATTTCAAAAGACAAACAACTAAGAGGGGAGGATATTCATTAAGAAACATCCTCCCTAACCGCTTCAAGTACCTTTTTTATCTCATCAAAACACAATATTTAGAATACTTATTGTATCTTTGCTTCCAAGAAACACTTCGATTAACCTGAAAAAATGAAACAAAATACGATAAGACCGATGCTTTTCAAGTATTGGGTAGTGTGCCTTCTATTGTTCATCCTCTTCATCCAGGCCAGGGCTTCTTCCTTCATGCCCGCCGTCACCAACTATCTTGCCAAAGACTATGAAGCCGGTTATCAGAACTGGGCATGTGCGCAAGGCAGCAACGGCGAAATGTATTTCGGCAACAGCCAGGGGCTCCTGGTATATGACGGTTATCGCTGGACTCTCCACAAAGTGCCGGGGAACCATATTGTCCGTTCGGTGTATGTGAAAGAAGACCGTATCTATGTGGGGGCATTCGAGGAATTCGGCTATTTCAAGTATTCGGAGGCAGGCACTCTCCGGTACCATTCTTTGAGCAAATTCCTGAAAAATTTCCCCATGGAGAACAACGAGATATGGAACATTGTAGAGCTGGACGGTCGCATCTACTTCCAGTCGTTCAGCGCCTGGTTCTCCTACGACGGGAAGATGGTACACGCTTTCCGCAACAGACAGCAACAGCCGCTCTACTTCTACACCCAAAACGGACATATCTACACACAGATGATTGATGAGGACTTCTATGAATTCGACGGCAAGGATTTCCTTCATCTCTTCCCCCGCAGCCAAGTGAACGATGACAATGTAGTGGCATTACTGCCCGACGGGGACGACAGCTTCCTGATGGTCACAGAGAATAACGGATTGTTCCGCTACAACGGTGACATCACCCCCTGGAAAACAGACATTGATGCAGAGCTGAAGAAACAGCGGGTGAACCGCGCCGTCATGACCAATGATTCCATATTCATGATAGGTACAGTCTTGAATGGCATATACGCCATCGACCGCAAAGGACATTGCCTCTGGCACTTCAATCTGGATAACCGTCTGGACAACAACACAGTCCTGGGCTTGTTCTGTGACAAAGATAACAACGTATGGGCAGCATTGGACGACGGCATCGCATACATCCACCACAACTCACCCGTCATGCTGCTGACTCCTGCCAACCATGAAACCAAACTGGGCATGGTGTACGACATAGCCCACCGGGGCGACTGTTTCTATCTGGCCACCAACCAGGGCTTGTACGAATACCACCAGGTTACCGAGAATCTGCGCCTGCTTCCCCATACTGAAGGACAGAACTGGTATGTGAAGGACATTGACGGGCAACTCTTTGCAGGCAACAATGCCCATACCTTATTAATAGGCGAAAAAGGGAATGTTTCCGTCATAAGCAATACCAACAGCAGTACGTGTCTGATAAAGTGCACCCTCTATGGCGAAGAGATACTGTTGGAATCATCCTACGCCAATTTGCGTATCTATAAAAAGAAGAACGGGCAATGGACCTTTTCGCATGTCATAGACGGCTTCATTGCACCGGTCATGCACTTGGAGGTGGACCAAAGCGGTGTCATCTGGGCTTCACACATGTATCAGGGAGTCTATAAAATAGTCTTGAGCGATGACTTGTCGGCTGTAAAAAGCGTACGGCACATCTCCCATTTAGGCTCGGAATATATCATCGGCCCTATCCAAGTAATGAAAATGCGAGGACGTATCGTCTTTTCCAGTCCCAACGGCTTCTATACCTATGACGACATCACCCGGCAGATTATCCCCTTCCAAAAGCTGAATGCCATTCTGCCTTACATCAGGAATGCTCATTCTGTGGTATCCGTCACGAACGACCGCTTCTGGCTGTCCGGTTCACATGAGTACGTATTGGTAGAGTACGCAGAAGGAGAGTACATCGTGAAGCAGCGCATCCTCATCGAACTGTTTGATTCTCCATGCATAGAGAACTACAACAATGTGTTCGTCGACAATGACGTCGTCTATTTTAATCTGAACAACGGAATCGCCAGTTACAGCAAAAACACAGACAGCCTTAGTCCTACTCTGGAGTCCGCCCTCTCACTGAGCTCGGTCACTGCTTCCTCTTCCGATAAAAAGGAGAAACGCCTGCCTCTGTCTGGAAATGTCGAACTGGAAAGCAATTACCGGGATTTGCTGTTCTCAGTAAGCCTGCCGCATTACAATAAATTGTCCGTACATTTCCATTATGTCCTGCAAGGAGGACAAGGCATGGCGCTGACATCGGACCTGAAAGAGCCCGAAATCCGCTACGGTAGCCTGGATTACGGAGAATACACATTCCAGGCAGAAGCCTATAATGATTTGGGACAGAAAATCGGTGAGGTGGAATATCATTTTGCCATAGCCCGCCCTTTCTACCTCTCCTATTATGCCTTTGCGCTCTATCTCATAGTTCTCACAGCGCTTGTCTACTTTTTCTCCAAGTGGCGCGCCAACCGTGCCATGGAAAAGAAACGGAAGGAGTATGAGGCAGAGCAGGTGCAGCAGAACATCAAGATGCGCGAGCAGGAGCATCTGATAACTCTGCAGCAACAGCAATTGCTGGAAGCCGAGTTGTCGGCAAAGAGTAAAGACCTTGCCAGCATGGCACTGGGTGTATTTGCCAAGAACGAGGTCCTGGAGAAACTTCGTACTGTCGTACAAGAGTCCCTGGTGAAAGGGCAATATGGACGCAAGAACCTCGAATCTCTGCTGAAGCTCATCAACGAAAACATCGAGACACAGGAATTTTGGGATGTATTCCAGAACAATTTCGACCTGATTCATGAGAAATTCTTCCGTAATTTGCGCGAACGTTATCCCAGTCTTACCGCTACCGACCTCCGTTTTTGTGCGCTGCTGCGCCTGAATCTTTCTACGAAAGACATTGCGCAAATGACCAACCTCACTATCCGGGGAGTAGAGGCAGCACGCTACCGTTTGCGCAAGAAACTGGATATCCCCGACGGAACGGGATTAGTGGATTTTCTCATCGACTTGAAATAAAGCGGCTACAAATCATTCAATCATAACAAACTGATTATTAGAAACAAGTAACACGAAAACGTAGTAAAACGGTACCCATTTTTACCCTAAACGTATTATCGTGGTAGTGTTTTTTTTTGCCTTACTTACCGTAATTACTTCCTTTGCCGGCAGAATTATTAACTCTTAAATTTAGTTTATGAGAAGGCAAACTTTATTTCTTCTATTCATGATTTTGTTCTCATTGCCACTGACAGTTTTGGCACAAGGAACAAAGACAGTTAAAGGAACTGTTGTTGATCAGAACAACGAACCGATTATTGGAGCCACGGTTGTAGTAAAAGGCTCTACTATTGGAGCAGCTACCGACCTCGACGGTAACTATGTACTGAACGGCGTCCCCGAAGACGCAACTCTCGTATTCAACTATTTGGGCATGTTGCCGCAGGAAATAAGCGCTGCGGGACAATCCGTCATTAATGTAAAGCTACGTGAAGATGCACAACTACTGGAAGAAGTTGTTGTTATCGGTTACGGTTCGGCCAAGGCGAAAGACCTGACGGCCCCGATTGACGTTGTCAAAGAGAAAGAACTTATCAATGTTCCTACCTCCTCCCCGATGGCAGCATTGCAGGGAAAGGTACCGGGTGTTAACATCATCAATTCGGGAACGCCGGGCGAAGGTCCTAAAGTGACCATCCGTGGTATGGGTTCCTTCGGTGACACTTCTCCTCTCTATGTAGTGGACGGAATGTTCTACGACAACATCAACTTCCTGAACAATTCCGACATTCAGGACATGACCATCTTGAAAGACGCATCCGCATCTGCCATCTACGGTGTACGCGCCGCCAACGGTGTTGTAATCATCACCACCAAGAAAGGAAGCCGCAACCAGGATGCCAAGATTACCTATAACGGTTATGTAGGTATTCAGAAAGCCACCAACCTGCTGGAGATGTGTAACTCTCACGAGTATGCCACCATGATGTTGGAAGCCAACCCGGAAGCTTACCGGTCGATTTTCGAAAAGTCAGTAGCCGAATTCGGAGGCAATATGGAAAACCTGCAATTCAATGCCGATACCAACTGGTATGACGAACTGCTGCGCACAGCCATGATGACCAACCACAGCCTGAACGTCTCCGGTGGTACGGAAAAGGCAACCTACTCTGCCGGCATGAGCTATCTGGCACAAGACGGTATCATGGACGTGGAAAACTACTACCGCCGTCTGAACTTCCGCGCCGCCCTTGACTACGAAGCCCGCAAATGGCTGAAGATAGGTTTCAACGGCGTGTTCAGCAACTCGCAGCAGCAACTGCCCAAGAATGCCGCATGGCAACAGGCATACAACACACCGTCCATCATCCCGGTGTATGACGACCGCCGCGACGACACGGTGTTCCCCAAAAAGTACACATCACCCGAGCAAGTGGGCCTGACCAACAACTTCAACAACCCCATAGCCACTGCCAACTATTACGACAACCGGAACGAGACCTACCAAGTGCTGAGCAACTTCTATGCACAACTCAACCTCATCCCCGACAAGCTGAACATACGCAGCAGCTACAGCTACGACTACTCGATGATTCGCGGTTCCGAGTTCACCCCTACCTACTATGTAGGCACCAACCAGAAGAAAGAGGTTACCGAACTCACCAAGAAGAACACCAACTACTACAAATGGATATGGGACAACGTTGCCACCTACACCGACAAGTGGGGCAAGCACTCCTTTACCGGCATGCTGGGCGCTTCCATGCGCCAAGAGCAATACCGCCTGCTCGAAGGTACTGCCACCAACGTACCCGAAGGTGCAGACGTATGGAAATACATCGCACTGGGCAACAAGGAAGGCGCTACGGTGAAAGACGACGGCTGGAAATACCGCGGCCTCTCCTATTTCACCCGGCTGAACTATAACTACAACGACAAGTACATGCTGATGTTCACTTTCCGTGCCGACGGCTCGTCCAAGTACAACGACAAATGGGGCTACTTCCCCTCCATCGGTGCCGCATGGGTCATCTCGCAGGAACCGTTCATGAAGAACCAGAACATCTTCGACTACATGAAGCTGCGTGCCAGCTGGGGTAAGCTGGGTAACGACAAGATTGCCGCCAGTGCAGGTTTCGCAAGCATACAGAACGTACAGTCCGTATTCGGCCCCAATACCGCCATCGACGGATTCATCAACACCACCAACTTCAGCTGGCTGGGTTGGGAAGTAGTGAACGAAACCAACGTGGGCATCAACTTCAGCACGCTGAAGAACCGCCTGAATGCCGACATCGACTGGTACTACCGCCTGACCGACAACGCCGTGATTTCGCCCAAGCTCCCGATGAGCGGAGAGCTGCTGGCAGGCAACAACGGACAGATTCTGAATACCGGTATCGACCTCTCCTTGAACTGGAACGACAAAATCGGCAAGGACTTCAATTACAACATCGGTGTCAACCTCTCTTATCTGCACAACGAAGTGAAAAGCCTGAAAGGAAACATGAAAATCATCAAAGGCGGAAAGACCGTGAATATGGTGGGCGAGACGATGAACTCATTCTATGGCTACAAGGTCATCGGCATCTACCAGACTCCCGAACAATGTGCCGCCGACCCCATCGCCGTGGCCAACGGACTGGAACCCGGCGACTTCATCTACCAGGACGTGAACGGCGACCATGTGATAGACGGAAATGACAAGCAGGTATTGGGCTCGTACGTGCCCAGCTTTACTTATGGCTTCAACGCGGGATTCTCTTACAAGAACTTCGACTTCAGCCTCTCTACCTACGGACAGGCAGGCGGCGAACTGTGGAACCGCAAGCGCGCCCTGCGCTATGCAGCCGACTACTATAACTTTGACCGGGCTCAGTACGAGAACCGCTGGACGGGTGCAGGCTCTACCAACGAACATCCGTCTGCCAAGGCTCTTCTCAAAACCTGGAACAAGTCGGACAGCAACAACGCTTCCTATTTCGTGGAAAGCTCCGATTACTTCCGCATCCAGAACATCACGCTGGGCTACTCGTTCAAGAACCTGAAGATAGGCAGCTACGTGATGCCGGGACTCCGCCTCTCACTGACCGCCGACCGCCCCTTCACTACCTTCAAGGCGAACAGCTTCACACCCGAAGTGTCGGATGCCGAAGGTTGGGATACCGAAGTATACCCTCTGACTTCAACCTATACTTTCGGAGTGCAAATAGATTTCTAAACCCTAAAACGTAAAACAATGAAATTCTTAAAGAAAACATTCGCATATATACTTCCCGCCATGATGGTGCTGGGAGGAGCCACCGCTTGCACCGATTTCATAGAAATCGATCCGGAGAACAAAGTTCCCGAACAAGGCGTAGACTTTACCAACAAGAACAATATGTACCAACCCGTAGTGGGTGCCTACTCCAAAGTACGCACACAGGGCATGCACTGGTGCAACGCACTATTGATGTTCACCCGCGACGGTGACGTGTGGTCGGGCCGTACCGACGACCAGGGCGATGCCGTGACCTTCGGACGCAAGTTCAACTATAACAACTCCTTCTGGGCGCTGAACCAGGTATGGATGAACTTCTACGACATCATCCGCATCACCAATGCCGCCCTGCAAAGCCTCGACAGCTATGCCGAACACCTTGCAGCAGGAAGCGAAGACTACAAGACCTACGAATCCTATTGCGGCGAAGTGCGTACCATCCGCGCATGGGCCTACTACTGCCTGGTGACCAACTTCGGCCCCACCGTCATCTACCGTGACAACCTGCAGACCGATTTCCGCCGTTCTACCGTAGACGCCGTATATAATTATATGCTGGAAGATTTGAACTATGCCATCGGAAAACTGCCCCGCATGCGTCCCAACCAGATGGAGCACAAGGGAGCCGTGACAGCCTTCACCGCCCAAGCACTTGCCGCCCGCGTCTATCTGCTGAAAGGAGACTATGCCCAAGTGGAGACTCTGACCGACGACATCATCAAGAATGGCGGATTCCGTCTCTACGATGACTTCTACCAACTGTTCAAGATTCCCGGAAAGTTGTGTGACGAGTCTTTGTTCGAATGCCAGGTGACGGACTACGGCAATGGTTCGGGCGATTATCTGGGCGTAGACCAGTGGTTCAACTTCCAGGGTCCGAACATGGCAGAGAAGTATGTTGAAGTAGTGAACGCAGATGGCACCATCAGCTACAAGCAGGCCGAAGGAGCCAAGTCCATAGGCGGCTGGAACTTCATCGGCTACGAACCCGAGTTCGTGGCATGGGCCGAAGCCCGTGGCGAAGGTGTGCGTGCCGAGACTTCTTTCCTGAAAGCCCTGAGCAAGACACGCGAGGGTTGGCAGGTAGGTCCCACATCGGCCACCAAGACCGACTGTTGGAACGGCAAAGGTTACCTTCCCTACAATCAGATGACTCTTCCACGTACGACCTACGGAGCCAACAACAATGTGCGTATCATCCGCTATGCCGAAGTGCTGCTGATGAACTCCGAAGCCAAAGTCAGACTGGGCAAGGATGGAGACGCAGGCTACAACGAAGTGCGCCGGCGTGCAGGCATGAGCACCAAAACCGGTGTTACCCTGAAAGACGTGATGGACGAACGCCGGATGGAGCTTTGCGGCGAATGGTGTGCCCGTTATGTGGACTTGGTGCGTACCGGCGATGCCGCCACCGTACTCGGTCCCAAAGGATGGACAGCAGAAAAGACTTATTGGCCCATACCGGCCAACCAGTTGGACGACCTTCCCGACCTGAAGCTGGAACCCATTGACGGAATTGCCGAATAAATCCGCTCCAATATGGTAAAAAGATTCCTAATCAGTTGTGGAATAGCCTTTGCCGCTCTGGCGGCAAAGGCAACCCCTGACGATTCCATCAAAGTGGTGAAGGGGCAAGTCAGTGACTATTACATCACTGTAACCCAAGACCGTATCGTAAAAGGACACGTACTGGACACCAACCGCCAGCCACTCGCAGGCGCCACAGTCATGTTCTTCGCAAGTCCCATGCACAATACCACTGCCCACGACGGCAGCTTTGCCATCAAAGGAGCGAAGAACGACGTGCACCTGTATGTCTACTATCCCGGGAAAAAGATAGTGAACAGAATCCTGGCACTGGATGAAACCGATATTGAGGTAGTGATGGAAGAAGAGGTACACAAGGCAACCGCAATCCGCCGTCCCGCCCAGGCGACCCGGTGGTATGACCCGCAGGCGCCTCTGTCGCGCACCTTCTGCAATCCGATGAACATCAGTTATAACTTCGAGCCTTTCAACAACAATGTGCGTCCCAACGGTTCGTTCCGTTCCTCTGCCGACCCGATGGCGGTGGAATACAAGGGAGAATACTTTCTGTTCTCCACCAACCAGGGCGGTTTTCACTATTCCAGGAACCTGGTGGATTGGGATTTCGTTCCTGCCGGCTTCCAACGCAAGCCTACGGACGACGACCAGTGCGCGCCGGCAGCCTATGTAAGCGGTGACACGCTGTTCTATACCGGCTCCACCTACGAAGGCCTTGCCGTGTGGTACAGCACACACCCCAAAACGGGACGTTTCAAACGTGCCATCGAAAAGAATGTGCTTCCCACATGGGACCCCTGCATGTTTCTGGACGATGACGGCAGACTGTATATGTATTATGGCTCCAGCAATGAATATCCGCTAAAGGCGGTGGAACTGGACCGGAATGATTTCTATCCCATCAGCAAGATTCACGACGTGATGATGCTCCGCCCGGAAGAACACGGCTGGGAACGTTTCGGAATGAACAACGATGACGAGGTGACGCTCCGCCCATTCACAGAGGGCGCTTACATGACCAAACACAATGGCAAATATTATTTCCAATATGGTGCTCCGGGCACTGAATTCAAAGTCTATGCCGATGGCGTATATGTTTCGGATTCCCCGCTGGGCCCGTTTGTCTACCAGAAGCATAACCCGATGTGCTACAAGCCGGGCGGTTATGTGCAAGGTGCCGGTCATGGAGGCACGTTCTGCGACGTGAAAGGCAATTACTGGCACGTGGCCACCTGCATGCTCTCCCTGAAGTACAAGTTCGAACGCCGCATCGGTCTTTATCCGGTGGCTTTCGACAAGGATGGTGTCATGTATTCGTCTACTGCCTTCGGCGATTATCCCAACTGGGCAGAACCGATGGACGTAAAGAACCCTGCAGAGCGTTTCACGGGATGGATGCTTCTGTCCTACGGCAAACCGGTGGAGGTATCATCTACGGATAGCATCCATGCAGCTTCCAACCTGACGGACGAAAGTATGCGCACCTACTGGGCAGCCCGTTCCGGCAACCCCGGCGAATGGGCCGGGATAGACCTGGGCAGTACAAAGAATGTACGTGCCGTGCAGTTGAACTTCTACGACCATAAAGCGGTTCAATACAACCGTGCCATGGATATTTATCACCAATACCGTATTTTTGCTTCCGAAGACGGAAAAGAATGGACATTGGTCATAGACAAGAGCGACAGTGACAAGGATTGTCCGCACGACTACATCGAGCTCAACGAGCCGTTGCGTGCCCGTTATCTGAAATACGAGAATGTGCACATGCCTACGGGAAATGTCGCCTTGTCCGGCTTCCGCGTCTTCGGGAACGGTGACGGCGATGTCCCGCAAGCCGTGAAAGGACTGACTGTGAAACGTGACAGGAAAGACCGCCGGAATGCCCTTATCTCCTGGCAACCCGAAGCAAGCGCCTATGGCTACAACATCTACTACGGCACCGCCGAAGGCAAGATGTACAATGCCATCACGGTACTGGGACAGACGGAATATGACTTCCGCGGACTGGATGCGGACACGGACTATTACTTCACTATCGAGGCGCTGAACGAAAACGGCCGTTCGCCATTGTGCAAGATGACAAAAAATTAAACACAAGAAATAAAGATATGAAAAAACCAATAATGATACATGTGCTGGCTTTGTTCCTGATTTCCACATTGGCGGGCTGTGCATCCTGCTCTTCCGACTTGAAGGAAAACGGGAAAGAGAACGGAAAAGAGGAAAAGCCCGACACAGAGGAAGTACGTCCCGAATCATTCGCTTCGGATGACGAAATGCTTGATTACATCCAGAAGGTACATTTGAACTACATGTGGGACGGTGCGGAACCGACCTCCGGACTGGCACGCGAACGCATCCACCTGGATGGGGATTATCCCGAAAAGGACCAGAATGTTGTCACCACCGGCGGCAGCGGATTTGGTATAGCCGGACTGCTGGTAGGCATCGAACGCGGCTTCATCCCCAGGGAAGAAGGCGTGAAGCGCCTGACCAAGATTGCCGATTACCTGAAACGCGCCGACCGCTTCCACGGCGTATGGCCCCATTGGTTGTACGGCCCTACCGGCAAGGTGAAACCTTTCGGACAAAAAGATAACGGCGGAGACTTGGTGGAAAGCTGCTTCCTGATGCAAAGCTTGCTTTGCGTACGCCAATACTTCCGCGACGGCAACGAGCAGGAAAAGGCGCTGGTAGAGAAGATTGACCAATTGTGGAAAGAGATGGAGTTCAGCTGGTATCAGAATGGCAAGGATGTCATCTACTGGCACTGGTCTCCCGAATACAACTGGGAAATGAACTTCCCGCTGGAAGGCTACAACGAAGCATTGATTGTGTATGTGCTCGCAGCCTCCTCCCCCACTTATCCCGTTCCGGCTTCAGCCTACCACAACGGCTGGGCACGCGGCGGCGGCATCAAGTCCGACTCTGCCCCCTACGGCCTGCCTTTGGAATTGAAACACAACGGAGCCGAGAAACTGGGCGGTCCCTTGTTCTGGGCACAATACTCGCACATCGGTCTGGACCCGCGCAACCTGAGCGACCGCTATGCCAACTACTGGAACGTGGTGCGCAACCATGCCCTCTCCAACTACCGCTACTGCGTGGAGAATCCCAAACAATACAAAGGTTACGGCGAGGACTGCTGGGGACTGACCGCCAGCTACTCTACCAAAGGCTATGCAGCCCACTGCCCGGGCGACAACGACCATGGTGTCATCACACCGACAGCAGCCTTGTCCAGTTTTCCCTACACACCGGAGGAATCCATGCGTGCACTGAAGTATTTCTATTCCAAAGGCGACTGGATTTGGGGCAAGTACGGATTCTACGATGCCTTCTCCGAGGGAAGTGACTGGACGGTACCCCGCTATCTTGCCATCGACCAATGCACCATTGCCCCGATGATTGAGAACTATCGTTCCGGCTTGTTGTGGAAACTCTTCATGAGCTGTCCCGAGGTTCAGGAAGGATTGCAGAAGCTGGGATTTAAGGCTTAGGGATTTACGATTGAAGTTAGTATGCGACATGATGGAGCAGCTAAGCTTAAGTTGAATTTCTATATCACTATTCCCCTCCCCCTTCAGGGGGCCGGAGGGGATAATCAAAATTATATCATATGAAGAAATACACATTATTAGCAGCCTTGGCTTTCTCTGCCCTCACCGTGACGGCAACGCCCAAAGAAAACACATCCCAAGGCAATCCGCAGGAGATGGATAAATTCATTACGGAGCTGATGGGCAAAATGACGCTGCACGAGAAAATCGGTCAGCTCAACCTGCCGGTAACGGGAAACATCGTCACCGGACAAGCCAAGAGCAGCGACGTTGCCGGTAAAATCCGCAACGGTGAAGTCGGAGGTCTGTTCAACCTGAAAGGCGTGAAGAACATCCGCGAAGTGCAGAAACTTGCCGTAGAGAACAGCCGCCTGGGCATCCCCTTGCTGTTCGGTATGGACGTGATTCACGGTTACGAAACGGTATTCCCCATCCCCTTGGCACTCTCGTGCAGTTGGGACATGGAGGCTATAGAGAAATCGGCCCGTATCGCCGCCATTGAGTCGAGTGCAGACGGTATCTGCTGGACGTTCAGCCCGATGGTGGACATCTGCCGCGATGCCCGTTGGGGACGTGTATCAGAAGGCAACGGTGAAGACCCCTTCCTGGGTTCAGCCATTGCACAAGCCATGATTCGCGGTTATCAGGGCAAGGATATGAGTGCCAACAACGAGATAATGGCTTGCGTAAAGCACTTCGCACTGTATGGTGCCGGAGAAGCCGGCCGCGACTACAACACGGTGGATATGAGCCGCAACCGTATGTTCAACGAATACTTCCCTCCCTACAAGGCTGCCGTAGAAGCCGGTGTGGGTAGCGCAATGACCTCCTTCAATGAAATTGACGGAGTACCCGCCACTGCCAACCACTGGCTGCTGACCGACGTACTGCGCAACCAATGGGGCTTCGACGGCTTCGTGGTGACAGACTATACAGCCATCTCCGAAATGATAGACCACGGAATCGGCGACCTGCAGGAAGTATCCGCACGTGCCTTGACCGCCGGAACAGACATGGACATGGTAGCCGACGGATTTATCGGCACACTGGAAAAATCCCTGAAAGAAGGCAAAGTGACTGAGGCCGACATTGACAAAGCCTGCCGACGCATCCTAGAAGCCAAATACAAGCTGGGACTGTTTGCCAATCCGTATAAATACTGCGACGTGAAGCGTGCCGAAAAAGAAGTGTTCACTCCCGAACACCGTTCCATCGCCCGCCAGATTGCCACAGAGACATTCGTACTGCTGAAGAACCAGGACAATCTGCTGCCCTTGCAACGCAAAGGCAATATCGCCTTGATTGGCCCGCTTGCCAACACCCGTGCCAACATGCCGGGCACTTGGAGTGTGGCAGCCACAGCAGACAAATACAGCACCCTGCTGGAAGGTTTCAAGAATTCTGTCGGCTCCAAGGCCAACATTCTCTATGCACAAGGCAGCAACCTGATGTACGATGCCGACTACCAGACACGCGCCACGATGTTCGGCCGTGAACTGCCCCGTGGCAATGACCAAGAACTGCTGGACGAAGCCCTGAAAGTAGCCGCACAAGCCGATGTCATTGTAGCCGCCCTCGGCGAGTCCTCCGAGATGAGTGGTGAGAGCAGTAGCCGTTCCGAACTGGAAATGCCGGACGCACAGCGCCACCTGCTGGAAGCATTGCTGAAAACGGGCAAACCCGTAGTATTGGTATTGTTCTCCGGACGTCCCGTAGTGCTGACTTGGGAGAATGAAAATGTTCCTGCCATCCTGAATGTATGGTTCGGAGGTAGTGAAGCTGCAGACGCCATTGCCGACGTAGTGTTCGGAGACGTTTGCCCCAGCGGTAAGCTGACCACCACTTTCCCGCAGAATGTGGGCCAGTTGCCTATGGCATACAACCACAAGAATACCGGCCGTCCTCTGAAAGAAGGCAAATGGTTCGAGAAGTTCCGCAGCAACTACCTGGATGTGAGCAACGACCCGCTGTATCCTTTCGGCTATGGCTTGAGCTACACCACCTTCCAGTACAGTGACATCACGCTCAGCTCCAAGCAACTGAATGCGGACGGCAAGCTGACCGCTTCCGTAACCGTAACCAATACGGGTAACTACGATGCAGATGAAATCGTACAGCTCTATATCCGCGACTTGGTGGGCAGCATTACCCGCCCCGTGAAAGAGCTGAAAGGCTTCGAGCGCATCCACCTGAAAAAAGGCGAAAGCAAGCAGGTGACCTTCACCATTACCCCCGAATTGCTGAAGTTCTACAACTACGACATACAGTATGTATACGAACCCGGCGAGTTCCATGTAATGATTGGACCCAACAGCCGCGATGTAAAGACTACGAGTTTTGAGTTGAAATAGGTATAGTTTTGCTTTTAGGTAAGAGGGCAGTCCGCGAAAACCGGGCTGCCCTTTTTTAACACCGTCACCAAATCTTTTTTGCATTTTGATTGTTCAGAGGAGAAACTGAATGATTTATCCACTAAAAAATCAATGTAATGAAGAAGAACCTAAACCTTCCCAAGAAGAAAACCGGAAGACTGAGAAACCTATTTCTGACGGTGTGCCTGCTGGCAAGTGTCGCTGCATCGGCGCAGGAGAAAACAGTAACCGGTACCGTGACCGATGCCCTGGGTGACCCGCTGATTGGTGCCACCGTATTGGTGCAGGGAACCTCCAATGGCGTGATTACCGACATAGACGGCCGGTACTCCATCCAGGCCACCCCGGAGAACACATTGGATTTTTCCTATGTAGGCATGGTGAAGCAAGCTGTCAAGGTAGGCAGCCAGTCGGTAATCAACGTCCAGATGAAAGACGACTCGCAGATGCTGGCCGAAACCGTTGTCATCGGTTATGGCAGCGCCAAAAAGCGAGACCTTACGGGCTCCATCACCAACATTAAAGGCGACGAAATCGCCAACAAGCCGGTGGTCAACCCCGTATCCGCACTGCAAGGAAAGATTGCCGGCGTGCAGGTGATAAACTCCGGCAAGGCAGGCTCCGACCCGGAAATCCGTGTACGCGGAACAAACTCCATCAACGGCTACAAGCCACTCTATGTGGTGGACGGACTGTTCAACGACAACATCAACTTCCTGAATCCGCAGGACATCGAATCCATGGAGATACTGAAAGACCCGTCGTCGCTCGCCATCTTCGGTGTGCGCGGTGCCAACGGCGTGATTATCATCACCACCAAGAAGGCGAAAGAGGGACAGACACGCGTCAATATCAACGGCTCGTTCGGTTTCAAGTCCATCACCGACAAAATTGCACTGACGGATGCCGAAGGCTTCAAACTGCTGTACAACGAACAGTTGAGGAACGAGGGCAACCCGGAATACAACTTCTCGGACTGGACGGGAAACACCAACTGGCAGGATGAAATCTTCCAGACTGGGTTCATCACCAACAACAACATCAGCATCACGGGTGCCTCGGACAAGAACAGCTTCTATCTCGGTGCGGGCTATGCTTACGAGCAAGGCAACATCAAGCACGAGAAGTACAGCAAAATCACGCTGAACATCAGCAACGACTATAAAGTGACGGACAACCTCAAGGTAGGTTTCCAATTCAACGGGGCACGCATGCTGCCCGCCGACACGAAGAGCGTTGCCACTGCCCTGCGCGCAGCTCCGGTGGCGCATGTATTCAACTCCGAGTATGGCCTCTACACCTCACTGCCCGGATTCCAGAAGGCACAGATGAACAACCCGATGGTGGACGTAGACCTGAAGGCGAATACCACGAAAGCCGAGAACTACCGTGGCTCGGGCAACGTGTACGGGCAATGGGATTTCCTGAAACACTTCCAGTTCAAGGCCATGTTCTCCCTGGACTATGCCTCGAACAGCACACGGACATACACCCCGGTTATCCAGGTATATGACGCAAGCGTCGAGGGAGACATAGCCACGCTGGGCAACGGCAAGACCGGAGTGTCCCAAGCCAAAGAAACGGAAATGAAGGTACAGAGCGACTATCTGCTGACCTACACCAACTCCTGGGGAGACCACAGCGTGACGGCCACAGCCGGTTTCACCACCTACTACAACAAGCTCGAGAATCTGAACGGCGCCCGTACCCAAGGGGTAGGCCTGGTCATTCCGGACAATCCCGACAAATGGTACGTAAGTATCGGCGACGCAGCCACCGCCACCAACGGCAGTACGCAGTGGGAGCGCTCCACCGTGTCCGTGCTGGCACGCGTGCTCTACAACTACAAGGGCAAGTACCTGTTCAACGGCTCCTACCGCCGCGACGGTTCTTCCGCCTTCTCCTACACCGGCAACCAGTGGCAGAACTTCTACTCCGTCGGCCTGGGCTGGCTGATGAGCGAGGAAGCATGGATGAAGGACATCACCTGGCTGGACATGCTGAAACTGAAAGGCTCGTGGGGCACACTGGGCAACCAGAACCTGGACCGCGCCTATCCCGCCGAACCGTTGCTGACGAATGCCTACTCCGCCGTGTTCGGCACCCCGTCCGCCATCTACCCGGGCTACCAGCTTGCCTACCTGCCCAACCCCAACCTGCGCTGGGAGAAGGTGGAAGCCTGGGAAGCCGGTGCAGAAGCCAACTTCCTCCGCAACCGCCTGCACTTTGAAGGGGTGTACTACAAGAAGAAGACCAAAGACCTGCTCGCCGAAGTGCCGGGCATCTCGGGCACCGTACCGGGCATCGGCAACCTCGGCTCCATCGAGAATTCGGGCGTGGAGCTTGCCTTGAGCTGGCGCGACCGGATAGGCGACTGGAACTACAACATCGGTATGAACCTTGCCACCATCAAGAACAAGGTACTGAGCCTCGTGCAGGAAGGCTACTCCATCATAGCCGGAGACAAGCAGCAGAGCTACACAATGGCAGGATACCCCATCGGCTACTTCTACGGCTACAAGGTGGAAGGCGTCTACCAGACCCAGGAGGAGATTGAGCACTCTCCCAAGAACACACTGGCAACCGTCACCCCGGGCGACCTGAAATTCCGCGACGTGAACGGTGACGGAGAAATCACCACGGCAGACCGTACGATGATTGGTAACCCCACCCCCGACATCACCTACGGCTTCACGCTCGGACTGGGTTACAAGAACTGGGAGCTTGCCGTTGACATGATGGGGCAGGGCGGCAATCAGATTTACCGCACGTGGGACAACTACAACTGGAGCCAGTTCAACTTCATGGAGCAACGCATGGACCGCTGGCACGGCGAAGGGACCAGCAACACCCAGCCACTGCTGAACACCAAGCATACCATCAACAATCTGAACTCCGAGTATTACATAGAGGACGGCTCCTTCTTCCGCATCCGCAACGTGTCGCTGGCGTACAACTTCGACAAGGCGCTGATTTCGAAGATAGGCATGCAGGCACTGAAGCTCTACGTGAACATACAGAACCTGAAGACCTGGAAGCACAACACCGGATATACCCCGGAACTGGGCGGCTCGGCCATCGCTTTCGGGGTGGACGACGGCAGTTATCCGATGCCGGCGATTTATACGTTCGGATTTAATCTGACGTTCTAAAAGCCCTCCCCTAAATAAGAAAGAGTAACTTCAAACCTCCCCCGCCCCCTTCAAAGGAAACGGGGAATGAAAAATATAAATTTATGAAACTGATAAAATACATATTTACATTGCTGGTGGGTGCAACAGCCCTCTCACTGACATCCTGCAACGACTTCCTGGACCGCGACCCGCTGGGGCAGTTCACGGAAGATGACTCTCCTAACGCCCTTGTAGGCGGAAAGATATTCAACGTCTACTACCTGATGCGCTCGTACGATATCACTGCCGGTATTCCTGCTTTTATGGTGCACATGGTGCGCAGCGAGGACTCCGAGAAAGGCAGTGATGCCGGCGACGGCAGCAACGAGGCCGCCATGTGGGACGACTTCGAATACACTGCCTCCAACGGCCCTCTGAGTGCCTATTGGGGACAGAACTACAAAATCATCTACCAGTGCAACGAAATCCTGGACGACATTGAGAAGAGCGGACACAAGGACGACACCGAAGCCATCCGTAACCGTGGCGAAGCGCTCTTTTTCCGTGCCTGGTGCTACTTCAACCTGGTACGCGCCTTTGGCGAAGTGCCGCTGGTCACCATCAAGGTAGTGGAAGCCTCCGATGCCAACGTGCCCAAGACCACGGCGGAAAAGATATACGAACAGATTGACAAAGACCTGACCGAAGCCGAAGAATGCCTGCCCCTGCGGTGGGACAGCGACTATACGGGACGGCTGACCTGGGGCGCCGCACGCTCCCTGCACGCACGCACCTATATGATGCGGAACGATTGGGACAATATGTACACAGCCTCCACCGAAGTGATAAAGTCGGGCATCTACAACCTGAATACACCGGTCGACAAAGTCTTCACCGTAGAAGGGGAGAATTGCGGCGAGAGCATCTTCGAACTGCAATGCGAAGCCACCGACGCCATGAAAGAGGATGCCAGCATCGGCAGCCAGTTCTGCCAGGTGCAAGGGGTGCGCGGAGCCGGCGAGTGGGACCTGGGATGGGGCTGGCACATGGCCACCAAACTGATGGGAGAAGCCTTTGAGCCGGGCGACCCGCGCCGGAACGCCACATTGCTCTACTTCCGCCGCAGCACGGACGAGCCCATCACACCGGAGAATACCAACCAGCCTTATGGCGAGTCACCCGTATCCACCGCCATGGGTGCCTACTTCAACAAGAAGGCCTACACGGACCCGACACTGCGCCGCAAGTACAGCCGTATGGGTTTCTGGGTAAACATCCGCCTCATCCGCTATCCGGACGTGCTGCTGATGGCTGCCGAAGCCGCCAACGAGAAAGGGCTGACGGGCGAAGCCGCCGGGTATCTGGAACAAGTACGCGCCCATGCCCGCGGCACACTGGCAAACGTGCTTCCGAAGGTAGAATCTGCCAGCCAGTCCGTGCTGCGTGACGCCATTCGCCACGAACGCCGCGTAGAGCTGGCATTGGAACCCGACCGCTTCTACGACCTCGTGCGCTGGGGCATTGCCAAAGAAGTGCTGCAAGCTGCCGGAAAGAATTACCAGGACAAGAATGCACTACTGCCTCTGCCCCAGACAGAGATAGACAAATCGAACGGAGTACTGGTACAGAACCCCGACTATTGATACCCGGCCAAAGGAAACAGCCGATCCAATCAATGGCAAAAGGTCTATTTCATAACTTGCTTTCAATCAAAGCATTGTTACTGCAAAGAGCTGCAAACTTTTTGCAGTGGCACTGCAAAAGTGTTGCAGTAGCACTGCACAACAGTTGCAGTGTCGCTGCAAAGCAGTTGCAGTAGCGCTGCAAACCGTTTGCAGTATCACTGCAGAGAAATTGCAGCACCGTTGCAAAGAAGTCATAGCGCTACTGCAATAGAGTGACGGCAATCTAAAAACAATGAAGGGAACATACTTACAAACAATTAATTCAATATGAATATGAAGAAAATTTTCAAGAGAACAAGTCTGCTGCTCGCGACCGCTTTAATAGGCGTCACCGCCACCGTGCAGGCGCAGAAGTCTCCGCAGGACATGGACCGCTTCATCGACGCACTGATGCGTCGGATGACTGTGGAAGAGAAAATCGGCCAGCTCAACCTGCCCGTGACCGGAGAGATCACTACCGGTCAGGCAAAGAACAGCGACGTGGCCAAGAAGATTGAGCAGGGGCTCGTGGGAGGGCTTTTCAATCTGAAAGGAGTGGCCAAGATACGCGACGTACAGAAACTGGCCGTAGAGAACTCCCGCCTGGGCATCCCCCTGCTGTTCGGCATGGATGTGATACATGGCTATGAGACCATCTTCCCCATCCCCCTCGGCCTCTCCTGCACGTGGAATATGGCAGCCATCAAGCAGTCTGCCCGCATAGCCGCTACAGAAGCCAGTGCCGACGGTATCTCATGGACATTCAGTCCGATGGTAGACATCAGCCGTGACCCACGCTGGGGACGTGTATCCGAGGGTTCGGGCGAAGACCCGTTCCTCGGAGGTGCCATCGCCCGCGCCATGGTGTTGGGGTATCAGGGAAAAGACCTGAACGACCAACTGAAACGGAACGACGAAATCATGGCATGCGTCAAGCACTTCGCACTGTACGGTGCCGGAGAAGCCGGACGCGACTACAACACCGTAGACATGAGCCGCAACCGCATGTTCAACGAATACATGTACCCCTATGAAGCAGCCGTCCATGCCGGAGTGGGCAGTGTAATGGCCTCTTTCAACGAAGTGGACGGTGTGCCCGCCACCGCCAACCGCTGGCTGATGACAGACGTGCTGCGCAAACAATGGGGCTTCAACGGTTTTGTGGTGACCGACTTTACCGGTATCTCCGAAATGGTGGAGCACGGCATCGGTGACCTGCAGACCGTTTCCGCCCGTGCGCTCAACGCCGGTGTGGACATGGATATGGTGAGCGAAGGTTTCGTGGGCACGTTGAAAAAGTCGCTCACCGAAGGCAAAATAACCATGAAGACGCTGGATGCAGCCTGCCGCCGCATCCTTGAAGCGAAATACAAGTTAGGGCTGTTCGATGACCCTTACAAATACTGCGACCTCAGCCGTCCCGCACGCGACATCTTCACGCGCGAGCACCGCGACGCCGCACGCCGGATTGCCGCCGAAAGCTTTGTGCTGCTGAAAAACGAACCTTTTGAGGGACAAGGCAAGAAGTCTTCTCGTCCCGTCCTTCCTTTGGAGAAGCAAGGCACCGTCGCCGTCATCGGCCCCCTGGGCAATACCCGCAGCAACATGCCCGGTACCTGGAGTGTTGCCGCACGCCTGGACGACTATCCCTCTCTGTACGAAGGATTGAAAGAAATGACAGCCGGCCGGGTGAACATCACCTACGCCAAAGGCAGCAACCTCATCGGTGATGTAGCCTACGAGGAACGCGCCACCCTATTCGGCCGATCGCTGAGCCGGGACAACCGTACGGATAAGGAACTGCTGGACGAAGCTTTGAAGGTGGCCTCCGGTGCCGACGTGATTGTAGCCGCCCTGGGCGAGTCTTCCGAAATGAGCGGTGAAAGCTCGAGCCGTACCGACCTCGATATCCCCGACGTGCAACGCACCCTGCTGGAAGCCTTGCTGAAGACCGGAAAGCCCGTTGTACTGACCCTCTTCACCGGCCGACCGCTGACGCTCACCTGGGAGCAGGAACATGTGCCCGCTATCTTGAACGTATGGTTCGGTGGCAGTGAAGCGGCATACGCCATCGGCGACGTACTGTTCGGTGACGTGAACCCAAGCGGTAAGCTGACCATGACTTTCCCGAAGAACGTAGGGCAGATACCTTTATTCTACAACCACAAGAATACCGGTCGCCCGCTGGCTGCCGGCAATTGGTTCGAGAAGTTCCGCAGCAACTATCTGGATGTGGACAATGAACCGCTGTATCCCTTCGGATACGGACTCTCATACACCACTTTCCAGTACAGCGACATCGCCCTCAGTACCCCGGTCATGGGACAAAATGGCTCCACCACTGCCGTAGTCACCGTGACCAATACCGGTAAGCGTGACGGTGCAGAAGTCGTGCAGCTCTATATCCGCGACCTCGTAGGCAGCATTACCCGCCCCGTACGCGAGCTGAAAGGCTTTGAAAAGGTGTTCCTGAAAGCGGGCGAAAGTAAGACCGTATCCTTCAAGATTACCCCTGAGCTGCTCCGCTTCTACGACTACGACCTCAACCACGTGGCCGAGCCGGGAGATTTCGATGTGATGATAGGTGGCAGCAGCCAGGCAGAAAAGACAGCCCGACTGACACTGAAATAAAATAAAATATTTAATATTGCACTCTAAAAACAAGAAAACATGAGATATACTACTTTACTCCTTTGTTTTTGCAGCATTCTGCTCCTTGGCAGCTGCAAGAGCCAGCCCTCCGCACAGAACGGACAGCCGCTGGAAGTGATGACGTTCAATGTCCGCCTGGATATTCCTTCGGACAGTGTAAACAACTGGAATTACCGCAAGGGTGACGCCTGCCGTATGATAGCCTACTACAGCCCCGACTTGCTGGGCATGCAGGAAGTGCTTCACAACCAAATGGAAGACCTAAAACGCGGGCTGCCGCAATACACAGCACTCGGTGTGGGGCGCGACGACGGCAAGGAAGCAGGCGAATACTGCCCGATATTCTTCCGGACCGACCGGTTTACACTGGTGGAATACGGCAATTTCTCCCTCAGCGAGCAACCCGAAACTATCGGCATCAAGGGCTGGGACGCTTCCTACAACCGTGTCACCACCTGGGCGATACTGCAGGAAAAGAACAACGGACAAAAGTTTGTATATTTCAACACCCATCTGGACAACGACGGAAAGACAGCCCGCAAAGAGGGCGTGCAACTCATTCTCGACAAAATCAAGGAGATAGCACCGGACATGCCCGCCATCATCACTGGTGACTTTAACTGTACGCCCGGTGAAGAACCTCTGCAAACGCTGGAAAAGGGAGGAATGGAAAATGCCGCAAAGACAGCTGCCGTCACCTACGGTCCGTCCTGGTCTTTCCATGACTTCGGCCGTCTGCCGGTGGAGGAACGCGTACTGCTGGACTATGTCTTCGTGACCAAAGGCGCAAAGATAGACCACTACCGCGTTATCCAAGACAAACCGGAGAACAGCTACCTTTCCGACCACTGTCCTATACTTGTTGAATTGACCGTGCAATGAATATAGATAAGTAAATGATAAAAAAACAAGTAAGCATTGGTACAATGAAAATACAATACTGTTTATTATTGTTCCTGCTGTTGCTCGGTTTCACGCAATGCAAAAGCCCCGCCGCCAAAGAAGACCGGCTGAGCGACGATGCCCTGATGGACACCGTACAGCGCCGTACCTTCAACTACTTCTGGGAAGGTGCCGAGCCCAACAGCGGACTGGCACGCGAACGCATCCACATGGACGGTGTCTATCCGGAGAACGACCAGAACGTAATCACGTCCGGCGGAAGCGGCTTCGGCATCATGGCCATACTTGCCGGTATAGACCGCGGCTATGTCACCCGCCAGGAAGGGCTGGAACGAATGGAGAAAATCGTCTCCTTCCTCGAAACCGCTGACCGTTTCCACGGTGCCTACCCGCACTGGTGGTATGGCGATACGGGCAAGGTGAAACCCTTCGGGCAGAAAGACAATGGCGGCGACCTGGTAGAAACAGCCTTCATCATGCAGGCGCTGCTCTCCGTCCACCAGTACTACATCGACGGTTCGCCCGCCGAGCAAGCCCTCGCCGCCCGCATCGACAAGTTGTGGCGCGAAGTGGACTGGAACTTCTACCGCCAGAACGGCCAGAACGTGCTCTATTGGCACTGGAGTCCGGAATACGGTTGGGAAATGAACTTTCCCGTACACGGTTACAACGAATGCCTCATCATGTATATCCTTGCCGCCGCCTCGCCTACCCACGGCGTGCCTGCAGCAGTCTATCACGAGGGCTGGGCGCAGAACGGGGCCATTGTAGACCCTCATAAAGTGGAGAATATCGAGTTGCATCTGCGCTATCAAGGCACAGAAGCCGGACCGCTCTTCTGGGCACAATACTCGTTTCTCGGCCTCGACCCCATCGGGCTGAAGGATGAATACTGCGCCAACTACTTCGACGAGATGCGTAACCTGACGCTTGTGAACCGTGCCTACTGTGTCCGCAACCCCAAGCACTACAAAGGTTTCGGGCCCGACTGCTGGGGACTGACAGCCAGCTACTCCGTCAACGGATATGCCGCCCACGCTCCCAACGAACGCGACGACCAGGGAGTCATCTCTCCAACTGCCGCCTTGTCATCCATCGTCTATACCCCGGAACAGTCGTTGCAAGTGATGCGTCACCTCTACGAGATGGGAGATAAGGTCTTCGGCCCCTATGGCTTCTACGATGCTTTCAGCGAAACGGACAACTGGTATCCGCAGCGCTACCTCGCCATTGACCAGGGCCCGATAGCCGTCATGCTCGAGAATTATCGGTCGGGACTGCTGTGGAAGCTCTTCATGAGTCATCCGGATGTGCAGAAAGGGTTGAAGGAGTTGGGGTTCTCAACAGTCAGCAAGTAACTTACTATCATAAAAAATCCCCTTCTGAAACTTGTATTCTCTGATGAATAGCGAGGTACAAGTTTCAGAAGGGGATGTATTTACAACCTATTCACCGCCGCCACCGGAACCACTGCCACCGCTCTTCACATCATCATTGCTGATAGTGCGCGCAGCCTTTTTCACGCTTGCCTTCAACTCACCGATACGGTAGCTGACGCTTATGCCGAAGCGTTGGCGGCTGTACTTATAATTGCTTTCCCGTATAAAACCGCTGCCTTCGGTGGTGGAGCTTTGGTCCATATACTTCTTGAAGAAGTTGCTGGCAAAGGCAGACAAGGTGAGGCGCTTGTCCAGGAAGGACTTGTTGACGCTCAAGCCATAATCAAAGAAGCTGCTGCCCTTACCTTGCAGCATAATCCACGGCGTCTGTCCGAAGACATTCAGACTGATGCTCCAGTCATGGGGCAGCGTCTGCTGTGCACCGCCGTAGGCAAAGAGGCTCCAGCCATCGTTACGCATGCCTTCACTGCCCTCCAGATAAGAGTAATTGCCGCTCATGTTCATGTAGATACGTGTACGTGGAGTGGCATTCCAGTTGACGTAGCCGTTCACACTGGCATAACGGGTCTTGCCGATGTTGGCATAGGTAGAATAAAGCACATCCTTGCCCGTGGGATTCTTCAATCCCTCAATCTCCGTATCGGGCATGAGCCTTGTCACATTCTCAATACTGTTGTTGGTAAACGAGTAACGGGCCGAGATATTGATGTTGAACTTCTGTGTGAAGTTACTGTAACTCAAGTTGAAAGCATGGCTCTTCTCGCTGTCCAGCTCCGGATTACCCTGGCTGATGTAGGAGGGGTCCGTATCATTCAGATAAGGATTCAGAGACCAGATTCCCGGACGATAGATACGCATGTTGTATCCTAAACGCAGATTGGACATATCCGTCAGCTTGTAGCCGATGGAAGCGGAAGGCACTACGTCGTCAAAGTTCTTTGTGAAATCCTCACCGCGGCCCACCAGATACTTCACATCTTGGATGGTATGCTCGTAGCGTAATCCCAAACGGCCCGAAAGTCTCTTCACCTTCAGTCCATATCCCAGATAGGCGGCGATAATATCGTTCAAATGCTTGTAGTGTGAGCTCTGGTCCTTGTTGTATTCATACTTTCCGGTATCGTCCGCATCAAAACGGTCGTCTTCGGAGGAGTTGTTGCGCAGAATGTACTTGGCACCTGCCTCCAATGTATGCAGCTTGCCGATAGGCGTGGTATAGTCGGCCTGGAACGTATGCTCCGTGGTATTCTGCTCACCGTCGTTATGCTGGTTCTTCAAACGGTTCAGATAGTCTGCCCAATCGGGGTTATAGCCATTGTCTATTTCATATTCCGTATAGGAATCCGACGTTTGCGGACGGGTGTTTATCTTGTAGGAGAACGTCAGCATGCGGTCCTTGACCTTGAACAGACGCTGGTAGTCGATACCTCCGTCGATGGAATACCAGGAAGACTTGCTGCGGTTGAAGGCAGAGTAGCTGTAAATGGGAGCAGCGTTTATGTTCTCCGGAAAAGTAGCGATGTAGTCCGTAGAGCCGTTACTCTTGTTCCCGCCGCCCCAAAGTCCGAAAGACATGGTGACCAGGCGTAATGTATCTATTTCGTAGCTGGCCTCCATGCTGCCCGACTGGAAAGAACCGTGTCCCTTGTTGCTGCCGTCATAGTCCAGATTGGAAGAATTCTCCGTAACAGCTTCCGGTGTCACATGCTGGCTACCACTGCTGTAGTTGCGGGGCTGGTCGTTGTAATTGTAATTGTAGCGGGCGCCGACGGTCAGCTTTCCGCTCTTTATGGTACCGAATGCCCCGCCGCCTGCACCGCGGTTGCTGACGTTGGCACTGAACGTAGCCGTATAGCCTTCGAGTCCGCTGCCCACGGTGACGATGTTCAGAATACCGCCCACACCCTCGGCGTCATACTTGGGGCCGGGATTGGTTATCACTTCAATATGCTTGATACTGTTTGCAGGCATACTTTTCAGCACTTCCGTCGGGTTGTTGCTCATCATGTTGTTGGGCTTTCCGTTGACATATACCTTAAAGCTGCTACTCCCGTTCACCTGAATATTGTCCTCGCCATCCACCGTTACCAACGGTACCTTGCGAAGCATTTCCAGCACGGAGTTCGACTGGGCGTCAGGGTCATCCTGCACATTGTACTCTATCTTGTCGATATCTGCCTTCACCAGAGGCTTCTGTGCCACTATTTCCACCTGCCCCAGCTCATTGGAGGCATCTACGATATACAGCGTGCCGAAGTCCACCAGCTTCTCCCCTGCCTTCACAGAAAAGTCCTTCACGATGGGAGTACGTCCCACGGAAGTGATGGTCATCACGAAGTTGCCCGTACCGGGTACTTTCTCCTGGAACTGGCCTTTCATGTCCGTTACCAGCATTTTCAGCGCCTTTGCAGGGGCCTCTTTCTTCACGATTTTAATGGTAGCATAAGGTTCACCCTCCTGGGTGAGTGAGTCGAGCAAAATTCCTTTAACCTGGAAAGAAGTGTTTGCCGTGTTTTGCGCTGCAAGCAGTCCCGAAATCATCAGCATCCATAGCAGCACAGTCCATTTTGTTCTCATTGCGTTTTTATATTTAGTGACTATTCATGTTTATTGTCTTGGTATTAGACGTTTCCCGTTCGAGTTTTGTCACAATGAATTCGGCAAAAATAGCCCCTTTTTCATGCATTTACGAGACTTTCGGAGTTAAAAAAGCAAAAAGAAAGCAATTTAGAGAAAATAGAAGAAAAGTAACAGACAGATATTTGCGGCAATAACAGAGCCGAATCCCCCCAATATCCACGGCCGCAAAGGGCTTTTTCCACCGGCAAAGAATAACGCGTAGCACATGTTTACCGCTATATTGCTGACAATAGCCTGCATGCTGCAAGCCGTAATCACCAGCACCGCCACACTGCCCGTTCCTTGAAGCAGGTTCAGGATGAAAGGAGTAATGTCACTGAACCCCGAAATGAAAGAGAGCAAGTTCAGTCCACCCGTGCCGGCATACACCAGCGTATAGTGGGTCAAGATAGTGAACACCACAAACAGCATGGCAAAAATCAGCGCTACCTTGAACTCCAACGGATTACTGCTGTCCTCGTCCTCCGTGGTCTGCGTGCCGTCGTCCACCCGTTTCCGCTTGGAATGCAGATACCATGCCACGGCTGCCGTTACCACCGACATTATCAGCAGGTAGGGATAAATGGCCAGTAGCGTCTCCCGGCTGAAAATACCTATCAATATCAAGAAACGGAGGAACATCATGCTGACCGCCAACAACATGGCTGCCACATATTCGGGAGCATCCTGCACAGAAGCCTTACGGCTCTTTCGCGCCAGTACGGAAATGGTAGCCGTGCTGCTGTACAAGCCTCCCACGATGCCCGAAACCAGAATGCCCGACTCATGGAAAACGTAACGCTTCAACAGATAAGAAAGGTAGGAAATGCCCGATACAACCACCGTGGCCAGCCAAATACTGTATGGCGTCAGGTTGATGCCGGGAATAAGATTCTCATTGGGCAGCATCGGCAGGATAATGCCGCTGATGGCAAGGAACTTGGCAAGCGTAATCATCTCGTCGTTCTTCATGCGCTGGGCCAGTTCCGTGAAGGTGTGTTTCAGCTCGGTGAAGAGCAGGACGGTCACTATGACCATGACGTAGAACCACGACGGCTGCGTGGCCACAATGGGAGCAATACAGTAGGTGATGAGTGCAATAATGATGGTGGTTACTCCGAACACATGGTACTGTGACTGCTTCACATAATAGTTCAGTCCGAGCAGCAGTCCCAGAATGGCTCCTCCTCCCATGAACAGACGATAGCCCGTAGGGTCGAGGATATAGAGCAGATAGCCCAGAATGCCTATAAAAGTGAAGGTGCGGTCGGTACCGAAAAGCGTAGTTTCCCCTTCGCGCTTCAAGCTGATTTTACGCTGTGAAAGCCCGATGAGTAAAGAGAATACAGTGACCAAAAGGAAGGTGACCAGTTCTCTTGGCAGGTAGTCGTAAAGTTTCTCCATGACGATTAAACAAGTACGGCATACAATTGGTTTGCTACCATGTGGTGAAAGGGTGTTTCATCAGTTGCGAGTTATAGTAGCGGACATCTCCCGTCACCTCCCGTCCGATGAATGCAGGTTTCACGAAAGGCTCGTCTTCCGAGGAGAGTTCCACCTCGGCCACAGTCAGTCCCTCATTCTCGCCATAGAATTCATCCACCTCAAAGACGTGCTGTCCGCTGCGCACCAGGTAACGGGTCTTGTCGATGATACCCGGTTCGCACAGCTTCAGCAATTCCCGCGCTTCGCACAGCGGAATTTCCTTTTCCCACTCGTAGCGGCTGGTTCCCGATTCATTGGATGCACCCTTGATGGTGAGAAATCCCCGTTCATCGCGGATGCGCACCCGTACTGTCCGTCCACGTACACTGCTGATGTATCCTTGTACGATACGGCTGTGTGCATACGCTTGTGGCTTGTATTCTCCCGTCACGAGGAATTTCCGTTCTATCTCCTGCGGCATGTCGTTTCCAGTGATTTTATCAGCCCCAGTAAGAGTAAGCCACAAACATGGCGATGACCAATACAATGGCTATTACTCCCATCGTCATCATCACTTTCTTGGCTTGTTGCTCTTCCTTCTGGCTGTGCATTGCTTTCTTTTTACTTTTTCCCATGGTGTGTTTTATAGTTTAAAGTTCAACGATGAACAAAGTAAGAAGAAATTCGGGAAGAATGCAAATGAAAGGGAGAAAATTTATTCGCCACTTCCTGCAAACTCCATCAGGTAAGCTTTGATAAAGCCGTCTATCTTTCCATCCATCACACCATTCACATCACTGGTCTGGAAGTTGGTACGGTGGTCCTTCACGCGGCGGTCGTCGAAGACGTAGCTACGAATCTGGCTACCCCATTCGATTTTCTTCTTACCGGCTTCCACCTTTGCCTGCTCGGCCATGCGGTGTTGGAGTTCCTTGTCGTAAAGCATGGAACGGAGAAGGCGGAGAGCGTTCTCGCGGTTCTTGGGCTGGTCTCGTGTCTCGGTATTTTCAATCAGGATTTCTTCCTCTTCGCCCGTATATGGATCCTTATACTGATAGCGCAGACGGACACCGGACTCTACCTTATTGACGTTCTGTCCACCGGCGCCACCACTTCGGAAGGTATCCCATGACATGCGGGCAGGTTCGATGTTCACCTCGATGGTATCATCTACCAAGGGAGTGACAAACACGGATGCAAAAGAAGTCATACGCTTGCCCTGGGCATTGTAGGGCGAAACACGCACCAAGCGGTGTACACCGTTCTCACCTTTCAGGTAGCCGTAGGCATAATCGCCGGAAATCTCGATGGTACAAGTCTTGATACCTGCCTCGTCTCCTTCCTGCAGGTTGGCGATGGTGGCCTTATAGCCGTGAGTCTCGGCATAGCGCAGATACATACGCATCAGCATGCTTGCCCAGTCCTGGCTCTCCGTACCACCGGCACCAGAGTTAATTTTCAGCACACAGTCCATCTGATCGGCTTCCTCGCGAAGCATATTCTTGAGTTCGAGGGCCTCGACAGCAGTGATTGCCTTGGCATAGGCATCGTCCACTTCCTCTTCAGTCACCAGTTCGTCTTTGTAAAAGTCGAAAGCCAGTTGTACCTCGTCAGTCAAGGTCTTTACCTCATTGTAGCCGGAAATCCATTGCTGCAAGCCTTTCACTTTCTTCATCTGAGCCTCGGCAGCCTTCTGGTCGTCCCAGAAACCGGGAGCCTGGGTGCGGAGCTGCTCTTCTTCCACCTGTATCTTCTTTCCTTCAATGTCCAGATAGCGGTTCAACGCCTCGGTACGTTCTTTGATATCTTTCAGTTGTTCTGCGGTAATCATATATGCATTTACAATTTAGGAAGTGCAAAGGTACAAAAAAACACATAATTCCGCAATTGTCAATCCAATAAGTAATGCTAACGGCAAATGATTCCACCAGAACACCCTAAAGATTTATTCAAAAGACAAGGTGCCGAAAAAGGCCGGACAGTGGAACATGGGGCGTTCCAGCCCGATAGGACTCCAAGAAAGGAAGTGGGGAGTCTGGAGTTTGTCACCACACTTGTAGAAATTCCCTTTCATTGTTTTTCCGTCCAGAGAACCGACGGAATGCTGGAAGAAAGCGGAAACGGGAATAACCATGGCCAGTTCCCAGCTGCACTCGCCCAAACGTTCCTCGAAAGGTTCGCCGGCCAACGAGCTCCAACGTTTCACCATGCCCAGCACCTCCTGACTCGCCGTAGGACGGCGCTCATTGACTGCACCTCCCTGAATCAGCAGCCTGCCGGCGCAGTTACATTCGAAATTGTAATAGCGGTCGTCACCTTCGGTAGATACGAAGAATTCCACACAAGCATCTTCCCATACCCGGCCATTGTCTCCGGAGGCCACTGCACGCACACTGGCTTCCTTCACTTTGTAGTGGAGCAGGATTTCGCGCCCCGTATGGGCTATGCGGAAACTCACTTCCGGCTTGTAGGGATAATCTTTCCAGTTGACCACATCAAGAGGCTGAAACTCTATCCCGTTCTCGTCCAGCAAGGACGGCACAGCCTCACCTTCCGGTGAAGCCGTACACATTACTTTCTTTACGGACAAGCTCTTTCCACTCTGGGCATTGCAACAAACCATGCCTACCATTGAAAACACCAAGAGCAGAAGGAGTTTGCTCCCGTAATCTCTCACTATCATAAAACGTCCTTTCATTTCTTATTAGTAGAAGCCTTGTCTGCTACTGCTACATCCCAACCGGAAACAACGTCGCCGTAAAGATAGAATGTCACGTCAAAAGTAGTCTTGCTATTCTCATCCACCACTTGGTAGCAGCGTGTCGCGTCATAGGAATCCACCTCCTTGTACTCGCCCAATGCCAGCGGAGCCGGCTCTTCCTTGCCGGCAGCCTTGGCTATGATTTGCTGCATGCGTTCCTGCATCAGCTTCATAATGCCTTCATGCTTGAAGGGGTCGGGATCCGCCACTTCGGGATGGGTAGCCTTTATCACCCCGCCATTGGCGGCACGCACGGCTCTGACACTGTCCGTATAAGCCTTGAACTGCCTCTTCACCTCCGGAGAACGCAGTCCATGAATGGTAAATACGGCAATTCCCTGGGCGCCGTTGTTGAGAGCGGCATCCATGCATTCGAACATCATCGGGCCGTCGGTGGCGGTCATGCCGCAGTACAGTGTAGTCATATCGTTCTTGTCGCGTACATTCTCAACCGTACAGTCGGAAATGAAGCTGGCATCGCCCGTATAGAAGGTATGGTAAACCATCGGGAACACGATGTCGAGATTCCATTTGCCCCAGTCCTGGCGCACCATGCGTGAAGCCATCTTCGGGGTGGGGAACGGGGAGGCAGCCATTGTCTTGCCGTAGGAGTGCACCACTTCGGCAATCATATTGGCCACTTCGGTTATCTGGTCGCAACGGAACTGGCGCCACTTCACATCGAGGGAAGGGTCTTCCTGCTCGCGGGGGTCATAACCGTACTGCTCCTTGAACAACCTGAGCATTTCCGGATGGTAACCGTAATCCCACGCAGCGTATTCACGGTCCTGCACAATGCCATAATGGGGCCACAAGGTGGTGGGAAGCACCACATCCACAAAACGATGATAGTCGATGGCAATGCCATTCAAGCCTTCCACTTCGCAGTAGGCCTTGATTTTTTCCTTGATGAACTCGCGGACTTCGGGCAATGCCGGGCAGAGAAACTTGTAATAGCCTACATAGGCGGTAGTGTCTGCCAGGCTCTTGCCGTTACGATTCACGCTGAACCATTCGGGATGCTCCTTCAATATCTTGTCACGGTCGTGTTCCAGATTCATGGTCCATAACCAGGCATACACTTCGATTCCGTGTTTATGGGCAACCGGTATGGCAGCCCGGTAATCGTCGGGAGTCGGCGCATTCAGCATAATTCCATCCATGCCGATGTCGTTCATCACTTGGCAGATGGAGTCGAAGTTCATGCCGGGACGATAGTCCAGCCACGTCCAGAACATGGGATATTCCTTGGTTGTTTTCTTAGCTCCCTGCTGGCACGAGAACATGCCCAGCGCAAGGAACAGCAGCAAGAATGCAGGTAAAAAGCTCTTTTTCATTCTATCTAAATTTTAAGTTTAACATGCAGTTTTTCCATCACCCAGGTAACGCCGATTACCACAAAGGCAAAACAAAGGCAGTTGACCAGCCCCATGAATCCATGTGTGAACCAGTCCGGCAGGACAACACCGGTCACATCAGCAAAGCCATAGAAGACATAAGGCACCAGATAAGTGGTCAGCGTAGCCGTTCCGGCAGGGCGTATCAGGTTGAACCAACCTGTGACCTGATGGCTGACCAGATAGCCGAGCAGTGTGTAGAGCCCCACGGAAATGGCAGACACATAGAACACCCAGGGAGGAGTGCCACCCATCTTGGCCACAATCCAGAAATGGTGTGTCCCAATTCCGACCAGCAGAAGCAGAACGGCAACCGTCAGCCCATTGCGGAGTTTCCAGCCGTCACCCTTGCCGGCATAGCGGGCGCTGAGAATGGAAAGGATGACACCTCCCATTGTAAATGCGGGCAAAGCCCCGTTGCCGATATGCAGGATGGACAACATGCCCTGATAGAAGTTGCGTTCGGGAAAGGCAAGGATAGCCTCACCGCCAAAGCCCTCGCGCAAAGGCGTACCCAGCAGGCATATCAGGATAAAGGCACCCCAGGCAGGCAGCAGATACTGCAACCGGTCACGGCTGAAGATATAGATTACGGCACATACCAGATAGGTCCAGCCGATGGAGCCCAATATTCCCCAATAGGCACCGAATACACCTCCCTGCGGATTGCGGAACGTGAAGGCAAGGTAAAGGAGAACCAATACTCCGATTATTTTAAAAGCACGGAAAAGGTTCTTCTGAGTGCCGGAAGCCGGTTTCGGATATTGGTTCCACACACCGATAAAGCCTATGGCCATCAGGAACCAGTATACTCCTATCGGATAGGGAGCTTCCGGTGAAAGCCGGAACTCCGAGTTCGTTATAAACGCCCCCATCACCAGCAAGGCAAAGGTGCGGGAAAGGATATGCCCCAAGGTGGACTCTGCCGAGAAGCCCTTGGCATATCTGCGCTCAATGGCGTAAGGTATGGACATTCCCACTGCAAACAAAAAGCAGGGGAATACAATATCCGCCAGTCCCATAAAATCCTCACCATAGACGGCATGTTCCAGCCAATGGGGTACGTCATGCACTTTCCAGAAGTCATTGACGAAAATCATGGTGAACATGGTCAACGCCCTCAGCATGTCAATGGCCGGATTGCGCCGTGAATAAACAGTCTTGTCACTCATATCATCTTGCTTTAGAATTCGGAAACCAACATCAGCCATCTGGCAGCCGAAGAGCCCCAGACTTCCTTATAAGTAGCCGTATTGAACTGCGGCCAGTAGGGAGCATCTTCATTGAAATAAGACTGCATACCTACGGGTATCTCTCCTACCGTTTCTCCGGGCAGTGCCGTATAGAGCTGCGGATAGTTGCTGCCCTCCCCATAAATCATGGACTGTCCGAAAGGATTCCTGCCTACAACCCAGAAGAGCTGCTGTTCTGCAATGTCTTTCAGTTCCTTGTCCTTCAGTACCCTGGCACAGATAGCGGCAGCTTTACCGGTAGACAAATGTACGGCAATATTTCCCTTAAACGAGAACCAGACGGGGAATATGCGCAAATAATGCTCTTTATCCAGACGGATACCGTTTTCGAGCTGTTCCTCGAAATCCTTATCGGCACCGCTGCGAATCCCTACCTGAACGGCGTAGAAGTTGGCGGAATCCTTCACTTCATCTTTGTGATAGATGCCACTGGGCACCATTCCATAAGGATATACATACTTCATGATATTCTTCAGATAACCGCCATAGAGTTTCATGGCACGAATCCACTGCTCATACTCGGCATGGCCGGACTGTGTCTCGCAAAGGGCGGCAAGGGCTTCCATATAGGCATAGTCGCGGGACTGGTGGGTATAGTGTACAATGGACTTCCTGGCCAAATCACGGTAGAAGAAGCCGCAGGTCTTGTCTTTGTCTTTCAGCGGTTCGGTGCGCTGGCACTGCAAGGTGTAGCGGATAGCCTTCACGGCCTCATCGGCATACTGCTGTTCGCCGGTCAGCTTGTAGAGCATGCTGGCTGCCCATGAAATATTGGCGTGATACTGGCTTTCGGATGCCATGGCGGCATGTCCCCCACCCTTCTTTATCAGTTCGGCAAAGCCCAACTCATTAAAGCGTTTCATGGCATAACCGAAGTCTTCCTTTGCAATCTTTTTCAGATTGCTCCTGAGGGCTTCATCCTTCTCAACCATCATGGAGGCATACGCTTCAATTCCTGCAAGCAGGAAGTTTTCCAAAGCTCCGTTATGGACAAGCAGTTCACGGCGGCCGGCATCGTCGTCGGTGCCTACCTCACCGTCAGTCCATAGATTGGTACCCCATGTCTGTGCACGGTAACCATCGCCCAGCCGGGTCTTCATCACATAGTCCATTCCCCACAAAGCCTCTTCCATCAGGCGGTTGTACAAGTCGACATTGCCTTTTTCTTTGGCGCGTTCGGCCATCAAGAGCAAGGAATAGGCTATTTCTCCCGTCTGTAAGGTCTGTTGGGACATGTCGGCAGCATCGTGCCATCCTCCGTTTATAGGAATAATATGTCCGTTGTAAGTGGCATGCAAGTCATTATGACAAGCCCCGTGCTTTCCGGGAACGGGATAACCGCAACGCTCGCAGAACAGGAAGTTCACCATACGCCAGGCAGAATCCTCCCACACATCCTGATGGATATAGAAAGGCAAGGTGGTGACATCCCCTACCTGAATGACGTAACGGCCTTGTGTCTTGAAGTCCGAGAAGTCTATCGTCTCGAACTCTCCCAGGCCGGTCTTTTCCTTACGAACAGGACCGGTATAAACGATGGCCTGCGTCGCGGCATCCTTCAACTGGAACTGTCCGCCGTGCTTTTCCACATTGACAATGGCGCTTTTGGGGCTCTCTATACTATAACCGGTAGTAGAGAAGATAATGCGGTTCTGTGCAGGCATCCAGCCTTTTACGGTTTCCGGGTTCTCCACCTTCTGAAGTTCCACGGCATCTACATCGAAGCGAAGGAAGTCGCCCATAGTACGTTCTTTGCCGAACACTTCGATGGCAAATGAAATCTTGGTTACCTTGTCGCGCGCCAGTCCAGACATCTCGACGAAGCATTCGTTCCATTGGTTATTTTTCAGATTGATTTCGTGGTAGCCTTCCCGACCGTAAATGTCGGGTACTTTTATTTCTCCGTCATTCTCCACATAAAGGTTGAGGTAGATGCTGCGTGCTCCTTCGCACGTGGGATAGATATAGAACTTCAGGCGGTTGTAACCTTCCCAGTTCACACCTCCTATATCATAAGAGGCCATGCAAGTACCGCGTCCCAACCCCCAGCCGAGAATCTTTTCCGGATGGGCGGGCGCTTCCAGGCGCAGGCTGTACTTGCCGGACTTGCTCCGTTCGTCAGTCAAACCAATCTTACCGATGCCCTTGTGCGACCATTTGGAGAAATCCTCCATATCACACAGCATCACAGTTTCCAACACTTTCTTTTTCAAGCCGAATGTCTCGAAAGCCTTTGTCTCGTCGAGCGGCAACGGACTGTGCACGTAGCCCGTGCTGACGATGTCGGCTTTCAACTTTTCATCTACTTGGGCATGAAGCAAAACAGCCGGGGCACAAAGCAGACCGGTCAACAAGCAGAGAGGTTTAATGAGTTTCTTCATAATATATTTTTTAAGATTAAATCAGGCTATTGAAAAATGGGGTTCAGTAGCCTGATTGTGCTAAGTTAAGAATTCCCCTTTATAGTAAGAACCGACGAGAAGGTTCAAACCCTAATGTAAAAGCGCAGGTTATTAGTTAATTATTCTAAACCAAGTCAGTTCAGTCGTATACTGAATGCAGCGCATTATAATAACACTGATAATCAAGAAGCTGCAAAGCGAGTACAAAACATCGATAAATTACAACAAATTATTAAAATATCATTGTACTCACTTCGTAGCGGATACATAAAAGAATTTGGGTACGGTGACCCTATATCAATATAACATAAGGAGAAGTATGAAAAACAGATTTCATACTTCCCCTTAAAAAAACATGCTTCAAAAAGTCCTCATCACTTAATCTCTATGATAATAATGCGGATTAGAAGTTCGGTTTATCTACATCCCAGAAGATGCGAGTACCGCCATTGTCCGGTCCGCCCAACATTTCGACGGCTTTGGCATAACCGGTAGGATTATTGCCTTTTTCATTGATGGTGAAGGGTAAACGGCGTGGGCCAAGATCTGTATCAATCTCACCTTGACTGTAGTTCACCATTACCGGGAATAATTTGGGATAACCAGTGCGACGTATCTCAGCCCAGCCATTCATACCTTCAGGATAAATAGCAATCCAGCGTTGTGTGGCAATCTTAGCAAATTTTTCCTCGTTACTCAAAGACTCGTCCCATTTAGCAGTCACCTTGCTCTGGCCTTCAATGCTGGCAGCGGGAATAACGGGGTCTACATACGCTGCAGCAGTAGTCGTACTGCTTAAATAATCGCCCACAGCGGCTCCCCATTGTTCGAACGATGTCCGTATACCCTTTTCATACAAGCTCTGAGCGGTGCCCTTACCATTTACATCCCAACCACGCAAAGCAGCTTCGGCTTCCAACAAAATGGTTTCGGCAGCAGTTGCCAAAATAGCAGGAGAGGTTTCTGTCAAGTTGGGTCGACTTACAATCGCCTTATAGGCATCCGAAAACCCTTCTTCTTCCAGTCCTTTAATACCAAGACGAATACCAAAATATTCACTCTTGCTGTTCTGTGTAGCATACTTATCAAGACGCGCATCGCCCATACCAGACAAGATAGAAGGAATATTAGCACCTAAAACACCATCTCCATAGTTGAATGCAATACCGTAAAGCGGATTGACATAACCGTTTCCTGCAATGCCGAAATTAGCATCATTGGTTTCAATCAATCCATTACTATCGTTCATGGCAGCTTCCGCCTCACTTTTTGCCCAAGCAGCATCATACTTCACAATACGCATGGCCAAACGCAAACGAATGGTGTTACACAACTGCGCCCATTTGTTCAAGTTACCTCCATAGGCATAATCAAACATCATAAACGAAGCCACATCCTTTTCTTTAGCAGTACGCAGCACGTCTGCAGCTTCTTTCAATTCTTCAAAGAATTTTTTATAAGCATCCTGTCCTGAATCATACTCACCACCAGTAGCCGATTCGCCATAGTGAGAATAGATAATACATCCGTATTGGTCGGCAAGACGCGACATAGCTATTACGCGGCAGATGGTATTGATAGCCTCGAAATGGGCATACGTCTCCATATCGTCTTTGCACTTGTTGGTGATTTTCAAGCTTTCCACCATTACGTTTCTATAAGCATAATCCCAACAGTTGTCATTCCATCCTGCATTCATGGCATAGGTCACATTACTTACATTGCCGGCAAATGCAGTAGCCGTACTGATATAGCCTGACCACAAATCGGCATTCAAATTTTGAATAAGCTGATATTCCCATACATTGACACCTGCATTTTTATTATAATAGATAGACTGCATCATGGGAATGAAGTGCATACCAATGTAGTTGTTATCTTGTTTTAGTTCTTCATCGCTCACTCCCTTCGGATTAGTGTTCATATCCTCGAACGCTCCCGTACATGCCGAGAATAAGGTAGCTGCCAGCAGCGCTACAGCTGTAAGTCTAAATATATTTTTCATAATCATATCTACTGTTTAAAAATTAACTTTCAAGTTGAACCCAATCGAACGGTTGGTAGGCATACCAAACACATCAACTCCTTGCAGACGGTTGCTGGTAGAAAGCATGCCATCAGGATCATATGGAGCATTGTTCTTGAAGAAGAACAGGTTGCGGCCTACAAGTGAAACCTGTGCGTTCTTAATG
Organism: Bacteroides sp. AR20; assembly: GCF_964250605.1. Taxonomy (NCBI): domain Bacteria; kingdom Pseudomonadati; phylum Bacteroidota; class Bacteroidia; order Bacteroidales; family Bacteroidaceae; genus Bacteroides; species Bacteroides sp. AR20. The sequence continues at coordinate 78,079 of NZ_CAXUGK010000003.1, forward strand.
ACACCAGTCTTTGCCAACCAAGCCTGAGGCAGACTATAGCCAATGGAAAGTTCGCGCAAACGTATGTTGGTAGCACTGTACATATAATGCTCGGTCACACCCGCACGGCCACCAACCTGATTATAGAAGCCTTCCACATCTGTAATTTGACGGCCTTCCAGCATCACGTAACCACGGTCACGAGCATCACCCGTTGCCTTGCTTACTCCCTGCTGATCGAGGTCGGCTTCCGTCAAAGACATCACTTCACCTCCAAAACGTCCATCAATCAAGAAGTAAAGAGAGAAGTCCTTCCACGTGATTGTATTGCTCCACCCCAAGTTAAAATCAGGAGTAGAATTACCCAGTTTCACCGGATTTGTCTTATCCACCAATGGAAGTCTATCACTATCTTTTTGTCCTTCTTTTGCAGGTTCATACTGAATATTGCCTTTTTCGTCACGTACAAAAGTAGTACCGTAAATGTCACCAAACGAACCACCTACTTCTAAACGACTCCATACATTGTTACTTTCGCCACCGCTAAATGTAAAATAACCAAAGTCATCACCAGCCAGTGCCTTTGCTTCGTTCTTATTGGTTGCAAAATTAACACCGGTTTTCCAGCGGAAATCCTTAGTCATGACAGGAGTTCCATTCAACATAACTTCGACACCGGTATTCTGAATATCACCGGCATTGATGTAATATCGGGCGTATTGTGAACCTGACGGAGCATCCAACGTAAAGAGTTGATTCTTTGTATTAGTCTTATAATAAGTGAAGTCGAACTCCAAGCGGCTATTGAAAAAGCGCCACTCAGTACCAAACTCAATGGAAGTAGTCATTTCCGGTTTCAGTTCTGCAAACGGAGCTGTACTGTTGAAATTGATGCTACCACTCTTTGTAATGGAGTTGAGAGGATTTGAAGTATAAGTATTCAAACCGTTACCCACCTTTGACCATGCACCGCGAATCTTACCTAAATCAATCCAAGAAGGTAATTTCAATGTTTCGTTCAGCAACCATGTCACACCTACTGACGGATAGAAAAAGCCTTTGTTTTTGTATTTGGTAAATGCCAATGTTGAAGTCCAGTCGTTACGTGCTGTCACGTCCACATAAATCTGATCTTTGAAGCCTACCTGACCGGTGAAGAACACACTCTGGCTTTGAGTATGGGTTTTCCAATCGGTCAATGAGCCCTTGTTCAAGGAGCAGTTCTGCATAGTGAATACGTTGGGCACAGAGAGTATACCCGGATAGGAATCGAAACCTGTACCGTTTCCTGTATAATCGTTGATGCTGGCACCTACCGAAGCATTGACACTGAAGTTAGTGAATTGCTGTTGATAAGTAAACAAAACATCCCCATAAGAAGAAAGGCTACTTGATTCACCGTAGATGTAACGACCGTTAGTTCCTGTTCCAGCCGGATTCATACCACACAACACCGGGCTGGTACCTGCATACATACGTGTATTATTCTTGTCTACAACATAGTCGGCACTACCACGAGCCTGTATACTGAACAGGTCATTGAACTTATACTTCACACTCAGATTCAACAATGTACGATAACGGGTATCCTCATTCGGAACCTTATTAATCAACCAATAGGGATTCTGCTCCATATCAGTACCTTGAGATTTATACCAGTTCTGGTCCATTATGTTACGACCGGCATTAAGAATCTGATAATTATCTTTGTAGTAGTTAAAGTCCTTTCCACCTTCAACACCACCACGCGGGAAGTGATAAAGACCTACCAAAGGATTCATGTAATAACCTCCCGAAGTAGTACGGTTGTTCCCCCTTTGATACATCGCATTGATATTGGCATCAACAGTCAGTTTGTTATTGAGGAAGTTGGCAGTTTCGCGAAAATTGAAATTATGCTTCACCAAGCTATTACCTTCCACCACGCCCTTGCCGTAAGTATTAGCATAGGAAAAGTAAGTTTGCATAGCTTGCGAACCCATGCTCAACGAGAGCGAGTTGATAGTAGTGACACCTGTTTTGAAGAAATCGTCTGTATAGTCGGGACTACCTTTGATATCACTGCCCCAACTGGTTGACACACCCGTATAGTGATTCTGGAATTCGGGAATACCGTATGCAGCTATATCGAAAGTGGTGCTGGTATTGAAACTGATACTGGCGCGTCCTTCCTTGCCCTTCTTAGTGGTAATAATCACCACACCATTGGCAGCCGAACTACCGTAAAGTGCAGCAGCGGCAGGGCCTTTCAATATGTTCATGCTCTCAATATCATCGGGATTCAGATTGGAAATACCGTCGCCACGGTCGTAGTTACCACTGTCGTTGTCTCCGCCGATAGTAGTTGAGGTATTTTCGTTGGTAGATGAACCGAACGGTACACCGTCTATTACATACAACGGCTGGTTACTTCCGCTTACCGAACGGTTACCACGGATAATCACTTTGGAAGAACCTCCCAAACCGGAAGAACTCTTATTAATCTGCACACCTGCCGTCTTACCGGCCAATGCATTCATCATATTGGGGTCTTTCACACGTGCCAGTTCATCACCGTTTACCACCTGGGTAGAGTACGTCAGTGATTTTTCTTTCTTTGCGATACCCAATGCCGTTACCACCACTTCGTCCAGCAATTTGGCATCATTCTTCAATGTGACTCTTATCGTCCCCGGAGTGACGGGAACTTCTTGTGTTATCATACCTACGAAAGACACTTGCAGGATTTTCGCACCTGCGGGCGCATCTGTAATAGTGAATTTGCCGTCTAAGTCTGTTACGGCTCCGGTAGTGCTTCCTTTTACCAATACGGAAGCTCCGATAATCGGTTCATTGTCCTCAGCTGAAATAACGATACCGGTAATGGGGGAATTTTGGGCTGCTACCCAACCGATGGCTGCCAGCAGGCAAACCAAGGTCAGCATAATTCTTTTTTTCATAAGCTGTTTTTCGGAAAATAAATATTAGATTAAATATGTGTTAAGTTAATAAACAGATTCTCGGAAATCTGTTATCCCGATCGGCCAGTTTGATTGGCTGTTCCTCTCATTTCTTCTTTGTATGCTTCATAGGCTATTAGTATGTTACGGTTAATATTTAAGCTTATCCAAATGTCTTTATTCTGCAGATTTCTTTCAAGCTCTCGTATATAAAACCGGGGGCACAACCGCAACCCTATCGGAAAAGGATGATTTATTTGCTAATAAAAGTTAATGAAGAAAAGCTGCTGGCAGAACCGGTGCTTTATTGCATGGTTTTAAGCAGATTACGGCATCACCCTTCTCTCCCTCGCCTAAGAGTGAGTCTTTCATTATCTACAAGAGAACTCTCCCCCGGCACCGCGACAAATTAACCTCTCCACTGCGACAAACTAACTATTTTCTCGCATCTCATTATTCTTATCACAGTCATGTTAGTTTCTTACAACAGCTGTATTCTTTTCTTATAACAGCTGTGTTCTTTTCTTACAACAGCTGTTGTAAGAATAATAAGAAGCATAAAAACTGCCAGTCAGCAGTATACAGATGATTAGTTTCTCGCAGTGCAGGGGGTAGTTTCTTTCTGTTCAGAAGAAGGAGATAAAAAACAGACCGTCCGGCCCGGAATGAAAAAGATTCACCCCAGGTCGGACGGTTATAAACAAAAAAACAAAGTTTTATTCTTCGTACATCTTATCAATCAGCTCCTTGTAGTTCTTTGCCACAACAGAACGTTTCAGCTTCAGCGTATTCGTCAGTTCCCCACGCTCCATACTGAATGGTTCCGGCAGAAGCGTGAAGCGCTTCACTTGCTCGTAATGGGCGAACTGTTGCTGCAAGGTATCGATACGGGCACGGAACAACGCTTGTATCTTGGAATGTTGCAGTAACTCATCCATATTGTTGTATGCAATGCCTTTCTCCTTGGCATAATCCTTCACAAAGCCATAAACGGGAACTATCAAAGCGGAAACAAACTTACGCTCATCGGCAATGACAGCAATCTGGTCAATGTAACGGTCAATAGCCAGCTTCGTTTCCAATGCCTGCGGCGAAATGTATTTTCCGTTGGAGGTCTTGAACAAGTCTTTGATACGCTCCGTCAGATACAGATGGCTATCCTTCAAATAACCGGCATCACCCGTGTGGAACCAACCGTCACGGTCGATGGCAGCAGCCGTTGCCTCCGGTTTCTTGTAGTAGCCGGTAGTGATAGTCTTACCACGAAGAAGTATCTCGTTGTTCTCGCCAATCTTCACCTCCACATCAGGCATCACCGTACCTACGGAACCAATCTCATAGCCTTCGTTGAGGAAGCAGGAAACGGTAGCCGTAGATTCCGTCAGACCATAGCCCACCACCATGTTTATACCTACAGAATGCACAAACTCGCAGATTTCATCGGGCACAGCAGCACCTGCCGTAGGAAAGAAATTACCGTTCTCAATACCTATCGTCTTCTTCAGCAGAGCATAAATGGTCTTTTCGTAGAACTTGTATTTCAGATGAAGCATCATCGGAGGAGTCTTTCCTTGGCGCAAATAATCAATGTTATGCGTCCTGCCCACCTTGATGGCATCCAACATCATCGCCTTACGCAGACCGGTTTCCTGGGAAATCTTCTCCTGCACACCGGCATAGACTTTCTCCCAAAAACGGGGTACACTGCACATCAGTGTAGGGCGTATCTCTTTAATAGTAGTTTGGATATCTTGTGGACGGAGATTGATGCAGACCTGCACTCCCCGATGTATACAAAGGTAGGTCCATGCCTTTTCGAATACATGGGTCAGCGGAAGGAAGTTCATGGAAACATCCTGGTCTGTCATGAAAGGCAATCGGATATCATGAATGCGGAAAGCCTCTCTATAATTGAAATGATGGAGCATGACACCTTTCGGCTCACCGGTAGTACCGGAAGTATAAAGGATATTGGCGAGGTCATCATCTGAGGCAGCTGCTGTACGTTCTTCTACAATGGCATTGTGCTGCAACTCTTCATCCATTGCCATAAATTCATCAAAATAGATGGAAGTCATGTCGCGCGGATCTTTCACCACAGCACGGTCGAAGATGATGAGCTGCTGCAGAGACTGGCAAAATCCGAACACGCTGAAAGCGGCATCGTACTGGAACTGCTCGCCTACAAACAGATAACGTATCTGTGCATCGTTGATGATATACTGTGCCTGGGCCGGTGAGCTGGTAGCATACAAAGGTATAGTCACCGCCCGGTTGGCGAATGCACCGAAATCAGTAAAGAGACATTCGGGTTTATTCTGCGAGAAGATACCGATATTCTCTTGTGGCTCTATTCCCAAAGCCACCATTGCATTGGCAGTCCGGCGTACAGTCTGTGAGAACTCTTTCCAAGAGATGGGTATCCATTGTGCAGTTTCATAGTCCCTGTATTTCAGGGCTATTTTGTCTCCATACTTCTCTGCCTGGCGATGCACCAGGACAGATAAATGATGATAAGTCATAACTTTTGATATTGGTAAATACGGTACAAAGGTAGTGGTTTCATTTGAAACTAATTTGATATTAGCGGGTAATTATTCAAACTTTACCTTTAAAGTATCCGACCATCCGTTAGCAAATTATCCACAAAAGATACTTTCTTTACCATTAAAACAATAGAAACATATTAAATATCTATATATTTGTGGTGATATACAAACTAAATCAAATTCAATGAACATGAAAAAAGTATTGCTTTTAATGGCTATGCTGACCATAGGTTTAGCAAGCATCAATGCTCAAGACAACCTCAGATGGGGAGCAACAGTCGGCATGAACTCCAGTAACTTCTCCATTACCGGTTTCGACAGTAAAATAGGCTTTCATGCTGGGGTAAAGGCTGAAGTAGGATTGCCTCAAATTTCAGAAGGAGTCTACCTCGATATGGGTGCATTACTTACGCTGAAAGGAGCCAAAATAGACGGAGGCTCTGCTGCTTCTATCAAGTTCAATCCCTACTACCTGGAAATTCCTGTACACATTGGCTATAAATATGCAGTGAATGAGAACTTTGCCATATTCGGCAATGCCGGTCCTTATTTAGCCATCGGTCTTTTTGGCAAAGCCAAGGCAGAAGGAGATATTCTTGACGAATATGAGTTTGATGATAACTCCACCAATGTATTCGGGGATGATGCCATGAAGCGTTTTGATTTCGGTCTCGGATTAAAAGCCGGAGTCGAATTCAGTCAGAAATATCAGATTTCCATCGGTTATGACTGGGGACTGTTAGAGAACATTAAAGATTCAGGCAACAAAAACCGCAACTTGATGATATCACTCAGTTGCTTCTTCTAAACAATATTGAAAAAACAGAAAGGACGTCGGTTTGGCGTCCTTTTCATTTTTTATCCGTAAGTTTGCGGCCAGATTATTTATTTACCGAATATGATTTACGATATACCGACTTTAACTTCCGAAGCAATCGGATTGCTCAAATCACTGATAGCCATTCCTTCCTTGAGCCGCGACGAGGAGAAGGCGGCAGATTATCTGCAGAACTATATCGAAATGCAAGGCATGGCAACAGGACGTAAAGGCAACAATGTATGGTGCCTCAGCCCGATGTTCGACTTAAAGAAACCGACCTTGCTGCTGAATTCCCATATCGACACCGTAAAACCCGTCAACGGGTGGCGGAAAGATCCTTTCAAACCAACGCTGGAAAGTAATGGAAAGCTCTACGGGCTGGGCAGCAACGATGCCGGAGCCAGTGTAGTCAGCCTGCTGCAAGTATTCCTGACATTGTGCCGCACCACTCAGGCCTACAATCTGATATATCTTGCCTCGTGTGAGGAGGAAGTATCAGGCAAGGGGGGAATAGAATGCGTATTGCCGGAACTCCCTCCCATACAGTTTGCCATTGTAGGCGAGCCGACAGAGATGCAACCTGCCATTGCAGAAAAAGGATTGATGGTGCTGGACGTAACTGCTACCGGAAAATCGGGACATGCTGCCCGAAACGAGGGAGATAATGCTATATATAAGGTATTGGATGATATTGCCTGGTTTCGTGATTACCGTTTCCCAAAAGAATCTTCCCTGCTGGGTCCCGTGAAGATGAGCGTAACCATGGTAAACGCCGGTACACAGCATAACGTCATTCCCGACCGTTGTACTTTTGTCGTAGACATTCGCAGCAACGAGTGTTATAGCAATCAGGAGCTATTCGATGAAATACAGAAACACATCACGTGTGAAGCCAAAGCCCGCTCCTTCCGGCTAAGCTCTTCACACGTAGCTCCGGAGCATCCGGTAGTGCAAAAGGCTATTACCATGAAACGTACTCCTTTCGGCTCACCGACCTTGTCCGACCAGGCACTGATGCCATTCCCTTCTCTGAAGATGGGACCGGGGAAAAGTGCCCGTTCACACACTGCCGATGAATTTATCTTTGTCAAGGAGATAGAGGAGGCGATAGGGATGTATCTGGAGCTGCTGGAAGGAGTAAAAATTTAAATTATCATTATCTGTTCAGCCACGGCTCCGGATTCAGTTTTTCCTTCTCTTTCCTCAATTGGAAGTGTAGCACCGTACGACCATTGTCGGCCCCATCCGAGAAGATTTGTCCGAGAGTCTGTTTGGTGGCAACATCATCGCCCTGCTTCACCGAGGCCGATGACAAGTTGCAATAGACTGATATATAATTCCCGTGACGGACAAGGATATTGAACAGTCCGTTCAGTTTAAAGACAGCCGCCACTTTACCATTGAAGATGGCACGGGCTTGGGCACCCGGTTTCCCTTGTATATCAATGCCCTTATTGTCCAGCTTGACATTGCGCAAACCTTCCACAGAATACTGGCCGTAATGGCTGGTAATGATATACGCTCCGGTGATGGGCATCGGCAACTTACCGCGATTATTAGCAAAGTTCCCTGATAATTCACGGTCTGCCTTACTCATGGAGTAAGTTTCCAAAGGCTGTGCCTTCGGCTTTGCGGGCGTAGAGGCAGTTGCCGTTTTTTCGGTTTTCTCACCAGCCTTTTTACGTGCGGCTGCCTCACGGCGCGCTTCTTCTGCCGCACGCTTACGCGCTTTCTCTATTTCTTCCGCTATCAGACGGTCAATGCGTGCATTGAGCTGATTGGCTTCACGGCGTTTCTTATTCAGTTCGTTCTGCAATCCCCGCTGTTTCTTTTTCAGATTGGCTACCAACAACTTTTGTTCCTTCTCCTGCGCTTCCAGCTTGACTTTCTCCTCTTCACGTTCTTTCAACAATCCTTCCTTGGCAACCTTCACTTGCTGAAGCTCAGTCTTCTTACGGTTCACCTGCTCCTGCTTTTTCAACACTTCCTCGCCTTGCAGGCGCTGATAAGTAGCATATTCACGTACATAGCGCATGCGTCGATAGGTCTGTGCCAGGCTCTTGGCAGAGAAAATGAACATCAGCTTCTCTTCAATGGAGCGGTTCTTATACAAATATTGAACGGACGATTCGTATTTCTTCTTCTTGTCCCTTAGGTCACGTTGCAGGCGGGTCAACTGACGTTCTAATGAAGACAACTCGCGCTCTATGGATTCCACATCATTATTGATAGTCAGAATATAGCGTTTGCGCTCTTCTATCTGTCCGGTCAGTGCAGCAAGACCGTTCAACTGGCTTCCCACATCCTTCTTGGTGGTTATCAACAGCGTTTCCGACTCTGCTATCTGTTTCTGCAAGGCACCACGCTTGCTTTCCAGTTCCTTAATCAGCTTGTTGGACTGGGCAAGGAGCGGAGAAACCGGCAAAAGGAGGAGAAAGAAGAGAAGGAGAAGCTTCATAAGTTATGAGTTATAAGTTATGAGGGATTATCTGACAATTATCAACTAATCAAAGGTCCATCAGCATTTCCAGCAGTTCTTCCAGCTCCACCTCTTTATATTTCTGTGAGAGCTGGGTAGGAGTCAGTGCAAAAGGCTTATCCGAGAAGTTGGAAAGTTCAATCTTTCCCTTTTCCAGAGAGGGTATCCCGAGTTCCTTGCCGGTAAGCACCTTCTTGCCATTGGGTTTGGAAGCAGCATAAAGCAGTTTCTCCAAATGGGCAAAATCCGCCTTCTTGGGCAGCACATCCTTCAGTTCCTTACGTGTTGCACGGACATAACGTTTTCCCATACGGTCTACCAACAGAATCTCATCCGGGGTGACTTCCATACGTGCCACCTCCGTACGAAGTATCGGCATCAGAAAGGAAATCTGCATGCATTCTTCCTTCTTCAACTTCATCGTACCGTTCACAGTAAGGGTGGCATCTTTATGGGGTACCGTCAGCTGCACTTTGGAGGAAAGGCAGGCAGATTCTCCGGACAGAGAACTTGAGTGACGCGAAGTCTTGCAACCGGCAAGCCCCACAGCCAGCAACAACAGCAAGGACAATAGGCGGCACGTCCTTGCCATATCATTCAGCAGGTTTAGTTTCATCTGATATATATTTCTTTTTTTGTATTTTCTGTTTCAACGTATCAGAGCGATTGCCCTTATCCCAGGCTTGTTTCCAGTATTTCAAGGCACCTTCCGCATCGCCAGTCATGTAATAGATATCTCCGCAATGTTCCAAGACCACGTCACTGCTATCTTTATCATTCTTTATCGCCTCATCTATGTAGAGACGCGCCTCGGCATAATTACCTTTAACAAACAATATCCATGCATATGTATCGAGATAGGTGGAATTGTTCGGCTCGGCTTTCACTGTCTTGTAGCTCATCTCTTCCGCCTTGTCCAAGTCGCGGCGCTCCACGGAAAGATAATATGCGTAGTTATTCAAGGCACCGATGTTTGAAGGATTGTACACCAAAGCGGAATCATAAGCCGCATAAGCTTCCGCATGCAGATTCTTGGTGTGATAAGCATCACCGATAATGGCATAAAAATCTGATACGACCTCCTTCTTGCTGTCGTCCTTGACGTGCGACAAAGCCTTTTGACAGATGGCAAGGGCATCATCCGTCCGTTCCGCCTGGTTGTAGGCAATGGCCAGATAGAAATAGAACTCCAACATATCGGGATTGGACTCCACACCGGCTTCGCACAAATTCATTATTTCCTTGTAATCCTCCTGGCGCACAGCTTCCCCCAGCAATGTCATACGAGCCGCTGTGTTGGTAGGGTCTATCGCCAGAACCTGGCGCAGAACCGGTCCAGCCTCCTTGTTCATTCCTTTGGAAAGAAGATATTGGGCATACAGCAAAGGTAATTGCGCCTCATCGGGCTCCTGCTCCATGATACGGTTGAAGAGCGTAATGACACGTGTGCTGTCCTTGCCTGCCTGCTCGTTCTGCACGATGAACTGCCGCATCACATTCAGTTTGGTGTCCGAAGCCACTTTCTTGTTCAGCAACAGCGTGTCCAATTGCTGTTCATACAGCCCCTTCTGTCCGGTCTCTTCGTAGTAAGAAGCCAATGAGTACATGGCCATTGCATTGTCCGGCTCTTCGGCCAGCACCTTCTTGTAAATCTCATAAGCTTCCTGCTTTTTCCCGTTCTGCATATAGACATCCCCCAGCACTACTTGATAGCGCATATCGTTGGGATACTCTTCTACCAGACTTTCTATTTCATGAAAGGCGCTCTTGTCGTCCTTCTTTTGCAGATAGATGCGGAACTTCTCCATACTGAGCTGTTCATTCTTGCCCATCCGTTCCTCGAGCTTGTTCAGTATACCGATAACTTTGTCATACTCTTCCTGGCGGTTGTAAATCTCCAGCAAGTTGTATAGCGGGTCCAGCTTATCCGAGAAACGTACCGCCATATTTTCCAACAAGGCAGCGGCTTTCTCCGTTTCGTTTTGCTGCATATACAGATTGGCAAGTCCCTGGGCATACCAGTAATTATGGGGAGCATTCTCCACCGCCTTTTCCAACGCGGCTTGTCCCAACGGCACCTGCTTGAGGTACATATAATACTGGGCCATCTCATACAAAGCCGATGATGCGTTCGGGTTTATCGTCAGGCAATGTTGCAGGACATCGAAAGCCGCATCATAGTCTTTCTGGACTTTCAGACGGGCGGCTTCAAGAAAGAAGTAGTCGTAACGGCGCTGCTGTTCGGGGGTAAGCTCCTTTACGGGCGAAACGTCGGCTTTCTTCGACTTCTTCCGTTTCTTCAATTCCTTCCGTGCCTTTTCAGACCGACCGTACCCGCTCATTTTCTCCTTAGAAGCTTGAACATTGGCAGCCTGCACTCCGTACGTAGTAAAGCAGAAGGTACCTATCAACAACGCAAGTATTATTTTTACTCTGATTCTCATCTATTTAATTATAAATTCTTAACCCGTAAAACGGAACAATATCCATTCATTTTTTACCCGTATGCCCGAAGCCACCGGCACCGCGCTCCGTCTCATCCAGCACTTCCACTTCCTGCCAAAGAGCTTGTTCGTGACGCGCTATCACCATTTGTGCAATCCTCTCCCCATCTTCGATGACGAAGGTTTCTGCAGAAAGGTTGACGAGAATAATACAAACTTCACCACGGTAATCGGCATCAATCGTTCCAGGGGAGTTCAGCACGGTAATCCCCTTCTTAATGGCCAATCCGCTACGCGGACGCACTTGCGCCTCAAATCCTTCCGGAAGAGCGATATAAAGGCCAGTAGGCACCAGACACCGCTGCATCGGAGCCAGCGAAATAGGTTCATTAAGGTTTGCACGGATATCCATTCCTGCAGACAGCTCAGTGGCATAAGCCGGAAGCGGATGCTTTGATTTATTGATGATTTGTACGTTCAACATGATGTTATTTACGATTTGACGATTTACTATTTACGATTGGGGCTACTTCTATTCTTACAATTCGAGTAATTCAAGTTTCGCAATTCATCTTCCTTTTACTATAAACTTGGGCGAAAATACGGCTTTTTATACAAAATAGTGATACATTTGCAGTTAAATAATAGTAACTTCAATCGTAAATAGTAAATCGTCAAATCTCAAATAACATCATGATGAATTGGAATACGCTCATATCTGCCAAACGCTTCGGACTGGAAGAGTTTCACCAGGAACGCCATGAAAACCGCTCGGAATTCCAACGTGACTATGACCGCCTTGTCTTCTCTGCCCCCTTCCGCCGTCTGCAGAACAAAACCCAGGTATTCCCTCTTCCCGGTAGTGTATTTGTCCACAACCGATTGACACACAGCTTGGAAGTATCATGCGTAGGCCGCTCATTAGGCAACGATGTATCGAAAGTTCTCATTGCCCGCCACCCGGAACTGCAAGGCAGCTACCTCACCGAAATAGGCTCCATAGTTTCGGCCGCCTGCCTGGCACACGACTTGGGAAATCCTCCTTTCGTACATTCGGGAGAACGAGCTATTTCCACCTTTTTTTCTGAAGGAAAAGGAATGTCCCTGAAGGGCCAACTGACACCTTCCCAATGGGAGGACCTTACCCACTTTGAAGGGAATGCAAATGCGTTCCGCCTGCTTACCCACCAGTTTGAGGGAAGGCGACAGGGAGGATTTGTACTCACCTACTCCACCTTGGCAAGCATCGTGAAATATCCCTTTTCATCGAGTCTTGCAGGCAAAAAGTCAAAATTCGGTTTCTTCATCACAGAGGAAGAAAGTTTTCGCCGCATAGCAGAAGAGTTGGGTATGGAGAAGCAGAACGATGCCCCGTTGAAATATGCCCGCCACCCGCTGGTCTATCTGGTGGAAGCCGCCGATGACATCTGCTACCAGATGATGGATATTGAGGATGCTCACAAACTGAAAATTCTGACTACACAAGAAACCAAAGAGTTGCTTCTTTCTTATTTCTCGAAAGAGCGCCAAGCACACCGGCTCAAAACGATGGAGATAGTAAGTGACACCAATGAACAAATAGCCTATCTGCGTTCCAGCGTTATCGGACTGCTTATCGGCGAATGCGTGCAAGCCTTTGTAGACAATGAAGAAAAGATTCTGAAAGGAGAATTTGAAGGAAGCCTCATCAACCATATATCCGAGGTACCAGCCAATGCCTACAAGCACTGTGCAGACATCTCCCTGAAGAGGATTTACCGTTCACGCGATGTACTGGACATTGAACTTGCCGGTTTCCGCATCATCAGTACCCTGCTCGAACTGATGATTGACGCCGTGCGTTCTCCGGAAAAGGCATATTCGCAACTGCTCATCAATCGCGTATCGGGCCAGTACAACATAAAAGCGCCTGCACTCTACGAAAGAATACAGGCGGTATTGGATTACATCTCCGGAATGACGGATGTATTTGCACTCGATTTATATAGGAAAATAAACGGGAATAGCTTGCCAGCGGTATAACAGACGACAAACATTCCTCCGGATAGTCCTATGATACAACCTTATTTGCTCCCGACGTAAGCTTGCACGCCTCCGGTTCGCTCGCTATGAACGACTCGATGTGGCGGATGCGCTTTTCTGCCAAAATCTCGTCCACGGCAATCAGGATACCCGTTTCCTCCACATCTCCAAAACCGTAATTGATGGCTGTACCGAACATACGCATGGTAGGGCTAAGACTCATATAGGCATTCACCAACGGGGGAATATTGTACCCCGCCTTACGGATTTCACAATTCAAAATCTTATAGTCTTCCTTAAAAGAGTCTTTACAGAATAGAGCATCCAATTCATTCTCGTCCGACTCCAGAAGCAACGGTTTCATCGGAGTAATCAGGTTGTCCTTATCCGCAAAATGTTTCCGAAGGAAATAAAGAATCTTATCACGGCTCTGACGATGATAGCTGGGATACATAGTCACCTTTCCGAAGAAATACTTCACATTGGGCATGACTACGGTCAGTGCGCCCAAACCATCCCACAGATTATCCAACGCGAACAGCCCCTTGCTGTCAGCACGCGTAGACTGATACTCCAACGTAACGAACGAACGTCCCAACTCAATGGTCGTAGGAAGATAGTCCTTCAAAAATTTATCCGAAAAGTTAAACATATGGGCAGTTGCCAGAATAGGGGCACCATGTTCGTCAAAACGCACATCCGTACCTAAGATATAACGGTATCCACCCAAAATTTCTTCAGCTTCCGGATTCCAGACAATCAACTGCTTGTACGGATTGTCCATGATGTCATATTCGTCAATATCCATAGACTTGCCCGTTCCTCCTCCCGCAGCGCGGAACGCAATCTCGCGCAAACGGCCGATCTCCTTCATGGTATTCGGAGAGTCTTGGGCAGTAATGATATATATCTGGTTATGACTTCTATTGGTCATGCGCAGGCGCTTCTCCTCAGTCAACTCCGCTTTCAACAGCTCCTTGCTTATCGGTGCAATTACATCTTCCATATTTCTCTGTTAGTAGTTCTTCTTTTATATAAATACGGTCTCTCTACAATTTATATACAATATCCTTCACATATTGCGCCCATCCGGCCGGGCTTTTCGATTTGTCGAAAGTTTGCCAGGGGATAGGCTTCCCTATGGTGATGGTAAATGTTTTATGGCGATTCTTCAGCATTTCATCTGCCAGGTAAAGCATGGCGATATTGAACTTGATGCCCAACATCTTACAAAAATTGGCAAGATTATAAAAGAAGTTGGAGTTCCGCCCCTCGAAGTGGATGGGAACTACATCACGGTGGGCTTCGACACTCTTCACGATAAAGGTCTTTTTCCAATCCAAGTCACGGATGACCCCATTCTGCCTACGTGAACAAAGACCTGCGGGAAACATGATGAGCTGATTGTCCGAAGCAAATCCCGCCTCCACCATTCTCGGGAAGTCTTTGGCCTGCTTTCCCGTCTTGTTGATGGGGATACAGAGCGGTGCCAGTCCGTGCAGGTTCATCAGCAGGTCGTTGACCATATATTTCACCTTGCCGCCATAAAAGGAGCCCAGGACATAACCCAACGCCACTCCGTCCTGCCCACCCAGGGGATGGTTGGATACAAAAGTATAAAGCCCTTCTTTAGGCAGATTCTCCTCCCCCTTTACCACAATATCGGCATCAAGGAACTCCAGACAAGCTTTCAGAAAATCCACACCGACTTTATCTTTCGACTCCCGCAAAAAGACATTCAATTCCTCTTGATGAACGATATGCTTCAAATAAGAAACCACGAACTTGGGGATATACTTAGACTTCTTCGGAGCCTTTTCCCGAAGTATCTTGTCTATGTCAATCAAAAATAAAGAGTCGTCAGCCATTCTTCTTTTGATGAAATGAATGCGCAAAATTAACTCATCTTTTTAATTAATCGCAAAAAAATGACAGAAAACTGCACCCGAAATCTATCAAATAGCACCTAAAAACTGTCAATTGATAGTTTTTCCCCTAAAGTGTGTTTGAAATCCGTCTGCCTGAAAGAGAAAACTTCCGTAAACTTGCAATATCAAGATTAACGAAAAAAAACATAGCACATATGAACAATATAACATTTAAAAAAGACCTGCTCGGAGTTCAAGACGATTTATTGCGTTTTGCATACAAACTTACTTCCGACCGTGAAGAAGCCAACGACCTCTTGCAGGAAACATCCCTGAAAGCTCTGGATAACGAAGAGAAGTATACGCCCGATACTAATTTCAAAGGATGGATATACACCATCATGCGCAATATCTTCATCAACAATTACCGCAAAGTGGTGCGTGACCAGACTTTCGTGGATACCACGGACAATCTCTATCACCTGAACCTGCCGCGCGACGCCGCTTTTGAAAGCACAGAAAGCGCATATGACCTGAAAGAGATGCACCGCATTGTCAACTCCCTTCCACGGGAGTACAAGATTCCCTTCTCCATGCATGTCTCCGGCTTCAAATACCGCGAAATTGCAGAGAAGCTAGGGTTGCCCTTAGGCACGGTAAAGAGCCGCATTTACTTCACCCGCCAAAAACTACAACAAGACTTGAAGGATTTTGTTTAAGCACTCAGCATATAAAACCAGTGATTTCCATAAATTAAGAAGAGTACAGATTTTAGTTGTATCAAAAGAGAGAAAGGCAGGCCGGGACAATCCCGCGTCTGCCTTTCATGGTCTCGCCCCTTGTATTTCGTACACAAACTCATTCAAGCCGTTACGCTTTGCGATAATATTATTTACAAAAATCAGGATAGCAATCTCTGGCTACATCCCACTTTTCCACCTATCCGAGGCACTGAAAGCTAACCAAAGCCACCCGAAAACTGCCAATTGTTAGATTTTACCCCAAAGAGAGTTTGATTTCCGTCTATCAAAAAGAGAAATCATCCGTAGCTTTGCATCATCAATAAAACGAACAATAATTTAAAAAACATCCATTATGAATAATAGAACATTTACCCAAGACCTACTCGGAGTTCAAAACGACTTATTACGCTTTGCATATAAATTAACCTCCGACCGCGAAGAGGCCAACGACCTGCTTCAAGAGACATCCCTGAAAGCTCTGGACAATGAAGAGAAGTACACACCTGATACCAACTTTAAAGGATGGATATATACCATCATGCGTAATATTTTCATCAACAATTACCGTAAAGTGGTACGTGACCAGACATTTGTAGATACCACAGACAATCTCTATCATCTGAACACGCCGCACGACCTCACACTCGACAGCACAGAAGGCGCCTACGACCTGAAGGAAATGCACCGCATTGTCAATGCCTTGCCACGTGAGTACAAGATACCTTTCTCCATGCATGTCTCCGGTTTCAAGTACCGTGAAATCGCAGAAAAGCTGAACCTCCCACTTGGAACAGTAAAGAGCCGCATCTTCTTTACCCGCCAGAAACTGCAACAGGAACTGAAAGATTTCAGATAAGAGAATACGGCAACCTAAGAATTGTTTATTAATTGGCCGGATAAAAAAGTAAATATGCTTATCTTTGGGCAATCATGGGACACAAACCAAGATACCTAAAGAAAAACCGAGTAATTAATAAACAACATGAAGAAACAGACAATCATTACAGCCTGCACATTTGCAGCAATGACAATGGCTACTCCTGCCGTTTTTGCCGTACAGCCGGCCATGAGTAACCACGTATGCGCCTCCGACGCTATCAAGAAAGACAACCGACCGGTAGAATCAAAACGACTGTTCCGTTCCAAAGCCGTAGAAGAACAAATTCAACGGATACAGCAGCTGCTGAAAAATCAGAAGCTGTCATGGATGTTCACTAACTGCTTTCCCAACACGCTGGACACCACCGTCCATTTCCGCAAGGACAAGAAAGACGGGAAGCCCGACACATTTGTCTACACCGGAGATATCCATGCCATGTGGCTCCGCGACTCAGGTGCGCAGGTGTGGCCCTACGTACAGCTGGCCAATGAAGACAAGGAACTGAAGACGATGCTTGCAGGAGTCATCAACCGCCAATTCAAGCTGATTAATGTAGACCCGTTTGCCAACGCCTTCAACGACGGCCCCATCCCCGACGGACACTGGAAAACCGACCTTACCGACATGAACGACGAGGTGCACGAGCGTAAATGGGAAATCGATTCACTGTGTTATCCGCTACGCCTTGCCTACCATTACTGGAAAACGACCGGTGATACAAGCATCTTCGATGCCGAGTGGATAAAAGCAATCCAAAACATCCTGACCACCTTCCGCGACCAACAGCGCCGTGACGGACGCGGTTCCTACCATTTCCAGCGGGTAACTGAACGCGCACTGGACACGATGACCAACGACGGCTGGGGCAATCCGGTGAAACCGGTCGGACTGATTGCATCTTCTTTCCGCCCTTCCGATGACGCCACCACCTTCCAATTCCTGATACCCTCCAACTTCTTCGCCGTATCTTCGCTGCGTAAGGCAGCCGAGATTCTGACTGAAGTCAATAACCGCCCGGAGCTTGCAAAAGAATGTACCGACCTGGCCGGAGAAGTAGAAACCGCCCTACGAAAATACGCTACCTACAACCATCCCAAATACGGCACCATCTATGCCTTCGAGGTAGACGGTTTCGGCAACCACCTTCTGATGGACGACGCCAATGTACCGAGCCTTATCGCACTGCCCTATCTGGGCGATGTGGACATCAACGATCCTATTTACCAGAACACCCGTCGTTTCGTATGGAGCGAGGATAACCCATACTTCTTCAAAGGTACGGCAGGCGAAGGCATTGGAGGTCCGCACATCGGCTACGACATGATTTGGCCGATGAGCATCATGATGAAAGCCTTCACAAGCCAGAACGATGAAGAGATTAAAACTTGCGTGAAGATGTTGATGGATACAGAAGCCGGAACCGGCTTTATGCACGAGTCTTTCCACAAAGACAATCCCGCCAAGTTCACCCGCGCCTGGTTTGCATGGCAAAACACATTGTTTGGCGAACTCATTCTAAAACTGGTGAACGAGGGCAAGCTAGACTTGCTGAACAGCATACAGTAAAAAAACATTTATCCCCCCCTGGATTCTGTGGATGAATGTAATAATCAACCACTCCAGGGGGAATATTATCACTCCTCCCTCCCATCATCTTCCGGTAAGTAGTAACGTTCACAAAATAGACGGGAAGTTAACAAAAAAAGTTTCAGAAGTTAATACTAAAACAAGAAAGAGTTAAGAAAGAGCTTTATCCCAAACTTTGGTTTTTCCAAACCAAGCCTGGGGATAGAGAAACCAAGTCTTGGTTTAGATATCCGCAAAGCTGGGAAAGAAGTTTCCCACCCAAGACACCATTCCACCAACAAGCGACTTTCAAACCAAAGACCGTCATCCTCAACCGAATCTTTTCAAAAGAGACTACACGAATCCCCCACCAGCAAAGCGTTTCAAAAGCAGCTTCATTATCAAATGAATAAGCTATCAACAAGGTGTTGAAAACTTCTTCCTAAGATTTTAGTTAAAAGATTGTGGGGAATTGTGGGGAAATGTGTATTTTTACCGTCACTTATTATAATAAGGTGAGAAATGATACAATTTTTAGGTAATATCGAGGCTAAGGCGGATGCAAAAGGAAGAGTTTTCATCCCGGCCACCTTCCGGAAACAGCTGCAAGCCGCTTCTGAAGAAAGACTCGTGTTGCGTAAGGACGTGTATCAGGATTGCCTGGTGCTCTACCCGGAAAGTGTATGGTTTGCCACTCAAAACCAACTTCGCTGCCGACTGAATAAATGGAACGCCAAACAACAAATGATTTTCCGCCAGTTCGTAAGTGACGCGGAAGTCATGACCCCTGACGGGAACGGACGCATCCTGCTCCCAAAACGTTACCTGCAAATGGCGGGTATACAAAGTGATGTCCGCTTCATTGGTGTGGACAACACAATAGAAATCTGGGCTAAGGAACGTGCCGACCAACCATTCATGAACCCCGACGAGTTCAGCGAGGCTCTTGAAGAACTGCTGGGAGACGAAAATATTTGTTGTGACGAAAATAAGCTATAAACAACAGATGATGAAAGAAGAAACAACATATCACATCCCCGTATTGCTGATGCCGAGCGTAGATGCAATGAACATCCGTCCGGACGGCACGTATGTAGACGTAACGTTTGGTGGAGGAGGACATTCGCGCGAGATACTGTCCCGCCTGGAAGACGGTGGCCGGCTGCTGAGCTTCGACCAGGACGAGGATGCGGAACGCAACATTGTAAACAACCCGCATTTTACATTCGTACGCAGCAACTTCCGCTACCTGCACAACTTCCTACGCTATCACGGCATCGAAAAAGTGGATGCCATACTTGCCGACCTCGGCGTATCTTCCCATCACTTTGATGACAGCGAACGGGGATTCTCCTTCCGCTTCGACGGGGCACTGGATATGCGTATGAACAAGCGGGCCGGCCTGACCGCTGCCGACATCGTGAATACCTACGAAGAAGAAAAGCTGGCCGATATTTTTTATCTGTACGGCGAGCTGAAGAACAGCCGGAAACTGGCATCTGTCATCGTTAAGGCACGGACTACGCAGAGAATTGCCACCATCGGCGAATTTTTGGAAATCGTCAAGCCACTCTTCGGCCGCGAACGCGAGAAGAAAGAACTGGCAAAAGTATTCCAGGCATTGCGCATTGAGGTAAACCAGGAAATGGAAGCACTGAAAGAAATGCTGTATGCGGCAACAGAAGCGCTAAAGCCGGGAGGCCGCCTGGTGGTGATAACCTATCACTCCCTGGAAGACCGTATGGTGAAGAATATCATGAAAACCGGCAACGTGGAAGGCAAGGCCGAAAAAGATTTTTTCGGGAACGTATTGACCCCGTTCCGGCTAGTCAACAACAAAGTGATTGTACCGGACGAGAAAGAGATAGAGCGCAATCCGCGTTCGCGCAGCGCCAAGCTGAGAATTGCAGAAAGAATAATGAATGATTAGTGACTAGCAATGGAAAAGAAGCAAGAAGAAAAGAATACGGAAAAGGTGAAAAAACGCACCTCACTGAAGAACATCATCGGAGGCGACATTCTGGCCACAGACTTCTTCCGCCGCCAAGCCGGATTGTTGTTCCTTATCATGGTGCTTATCATTATTTACATCAACAACCGTTACGAATGCCAACTGCAACTGATAGAGATAGACAATCTTAAAAAAGAGCTGATAGACATCAAGTACGATGCCCTGACACGCAGTTCGGAATTGATGGAGCGGAGCCGCCAATCGCGCATCGAGGAATACATCGCCACCAAAGAAAGCGATTTGCAGACTTCCACTAATCCACCGTACTTACTAAAATAATGGAGAATTGAGGATTAAAGTAATTTCAATAGTACATCGTAAATCGTTAAATCGTAAATAACATTGGCTGTAAATAAAAAAAACATAATGACCCGTTACTTCTTCGTCGTCCTACTCATGGGGTTGGTGGGGATAGCTATTGTTGTGAAAGGCGCCATGATTATGTTTGCCGAGCGACAGTACTGGCACGATGTAGCCGACCGCTTCGTAAAAGAGAATGTAACGGTGAAGCCCAACCGGGGAAATATCCTGTCCTCGGATGGCAAACTGATGGCAAGTTCGCTGCCAGAATATAAAATATATATGGACTTCATGTCCGGCGAAAGGGACGAGAAACGCCGCAAAAAGGACCAGCAGCGCAAGGATTCTATCTGGAAAGCCAATTTCGATTCCATCTGTATCGGGCTTCATCAGATTTTTCCGGACATCAGTGCCGCCACCTTCAAAAGCCATCTGCGCAAGGGGCGGGAGATGAAGAGCCGGAACTACAACATTCTTCCCAACCGCAACCGGCGCATCTCTTACATTCAGTATAAGGAAGCCAAACGGTTACCCGTATTCAAGATGAACAAGTACAGAGGCGGGTTCCACGAACAGATATACAACCAGCGTAAAAAGCCGTTCGGTTCTTTGGCAGCCCAAACCCTGGGCCGTCTCTATGCCGATACAGCCATGGGAGCCCGTAACGGCATTGAACTGGCCTTCGACACCCTGCTGAAAGGACGGAACGGTATTACCCACCGTCAGAAGGTGATGAATAAATACCTGAATATCGTAGACCTTCCCCCGGTAGACGGTTGTGACATCATATCCACCCTCGACGTAGGCATGCAGGACATCTGCGAAAAAGCCCTGGTGGACAAGTTGAAGGAAATCAATGCCAACGTCGGGGTAGCCGTACTGATGGAAGTGGCTACCGGAGAAGTAAAGGCCATTGTCAACATGATGAAAGCCGGAGACGGCAATTACTACGAAATGAACAGTAATGCCATCAGCGATATGTTGGAACCGGGCTCCACCTTCAAGACAGCCTCCATTATGGTGGCACTGGAAGATGGCAAGATAACCCCGGATACCGAGGTAGACACGGGCAACGGTATTACGAATATGTACGGCAGCAAGATGAGGGACCACAACTGGCACCGGGGAGGTTATGGAAAGATAGATGTGACACGTATTCTGGAAGTTTCTTCCAATGTGGGCGTCTCCTACCTCATCGACAAGCACTACAAGGATAATCCGCAGAAGTTCGTGGACGGTTTGAAGCGCATGAGCATCGACCAGCCGCTTCATCTGCAAATACCCGGTGAAGGGAAGCCCAACATCAAAGGACCCAAAGAGCGTTATTTTGCCAAAACGACTTTGCCGTGGATGAGTATCGGCTACGAGACTCAGGTACCTCCTATGAACATACTGACCTTCTACAATGCCATAGCCAACAACGGGGTCATGGTACGCCCCAAGTTTGTGAAAGCAGCGGTAAAGGACGGTGAGGTAGTGAAAGAATATCCTACGGAAGTAATCAATCCCAAGATATGCTCCGACCATACCCTGACACAAATCCGCGAAATCCTTCGGAAAGTGGTATCGCAAGGATTGGCAAAACCCGCCGGCAGCAAGCAGTTCTCTGTATCGGGCAAGACGGGTACGGCACAGATTTCACAAGGAGCCGCCGGATATAAGTCGGGACGGGTGAACTACCTTGTAAGTTTCTGCGGATATTTCCCCTCGGAAGCACCCAAATACAGTTGCATCGTTTCCATCCAGAAGCCTGGGTTACCAGCTTCAGGCGGTCTGATGGCAGGTAGTGTCTTCGGGAAAATAGCAGAAAGAGTTTATGCCAAAGACCTGCGTTTTGACATACGCAGTGCCATAGACAGTACCACCAATGTGATTCCTCCCGTGAAAGCCGGAGAGATGAACGAAGCACTCCTTGTACTGAATGATTTGAAAGTGCCCGTTCAGAAACAGTTCTCTGGACAAAAGAAAAAGGAACAGTGGGGACATACACAAGCTGCTCCGTCGGCAGTCATCCTGCAGGACCGGGAACCGGCCTCGGGCACCGTGCCCAGCGTGGTAGGTATGGGAGCGAAAGATGCTGTCTACCTTTTAGAGAGCAAAGGACTGAAAGTAAGGCTAAACGGCGTAGGACGGGTGAGGAACCAGTCCATAGCAAGCGGTAGCCGGATAGTGAAAGGACAAACCATAGCCCTGACACTACGTTAACATGAGAATAAACAAGATTTGGATATACACTATATATAATAAGGTATGAGATTAAGTGATTTGTTGCAAACAATACAGCCGGTCCGGATTACCGGAAATACAAGCATGGAGATAACGGGGGTGAATATAGATTCCCGCCTGATAGGAACCGGACATCTGTTCATGGCCATGCGTGGTACGCAGACCGACGGGCATGCCTATATTCCGGCTGCCATCGATAAAGGGGCTGTTGCAGTATTGTGTGAAGAATTGCCGGAAGAGCTTAAGGCCGGCATCACCTACATTCAGGTGAAAGACAGTGAAGATGCCGTAGGGAAAGTGGCTACCACTTTCTATGGTGACCCTACATCCAAGATGGAACTCATCGGCGTGACCGGAACCAACGGAAAAACAACCGTTGCCACCTTATTATATAATACTTTCCGCTATTTCGGCTACAAGGTCGGACTGGTTTCCACTGTATGCAATTACATCGACGACCTGCCCGTACCGACCGAACACACCACCCCGGACCCGATAACCCTGAACCGCCTGCTCGGAGAAATGGCAGATTCCGGCTGCAAGTATGCCTTCATGGAAGTCAGTTCCCATTCCATTGCCCAGAAGCGCATCAGCGGTCTGAAGTTTGCCGGCGGTATTTTCACTAATCTGACCCGCGACCATCTGGATTATCATAAAACGGTGGAGAACTACCTCAAAGCCAAGAAAAAGTTCTTCGACGAACTGCCAAAAGGAGCTTTCAGCCTGACCAACCTGGATGACAAGAACGGACTTGTGATGACGCAGAATACCCGTTCGAAGGTATACACCTACTCTTTGCGTAGTCTTAGCGACTTCAAAGGCAAAGTCTTGGAGTCTCATTTCGAGGGAATGTTGCTCGACTTCAACAATCACGAACTGGCAGTACGTTTCATCGGAAAGTTCAATGCCTACAACCTGCTGGCGGTATTCGGTACTGCCGTATTGCTTGGCAAGAAAGAAGAGGATGTACTGGTTGCCCTCAGCACGCTGCATCCGGTAACCGGCCGCTTCGATGCCATCCGTTCACCGAAAGGCTACACCGCCATTGTGGACTATGCGCATACTCCAGACGCCCTGGTCAATGTATTGAACGCCATTCACGGAGTGCTGGAAGGAAAAGGGAAAGTGATTACCGTTGTGGGCGCCGGCGGCAACCGCGACAAAGGCAAGCGTCCCATCATGGCCAAAGAATCCGCCCGCTTGAGCGACCGGGTCATCATCACCTCCGATAACCCGCGCTTTGAAGAGCCGCAGGACATCATCAACGACATGCTGGCGGGACTGGATAAAGACGACATGCAGAAAACCATCAGCATCACCGACCGCCGCGAAGCCATCAAGACAGCCTGCATGCTGGCACAGCCGGGAGACGTGATTCTCGTTGCAGGCAAGGGGCATGAGAATTATCAGGAGATTAAAGGCGTGAAACACCATTTTGACGACAAAGAGATATTAAATGAAATAATGTGCTGATATGCCAATGTGCTAATTGCCATGCGTCATGTAGGATATTCATTCCTTTACCAGCAGATATACCAGACTATCAATTAGCATATTGGCACATTAGCACATTAAACAATTAAATAATTAACATCATGTTATACTATTTATTTCAATGGTTAGACAAATATGACTTCCCCGGTGCGGGCATGTTTGGCTATACATCCTTCCGTTCGTTGATGGCAATCATTCTGGCATTGCTCATTTCGAGTATCTGGGGAGATAAGTTCATCAATCTACTGAAACGCAAGCAGATTACTGAAACGCAACGTGATGCCAGCATCGACCCGTTCGGCGTAAACAAGGTGGGAGTACCCAGCATGGGCGGTGTCATCATTATTTTTGCCATACTCATTCCTTGCCTACTACTGGGCAAATTGAGCAATATTTATATGATATTGATGCTGATTACCACAATCTGGCTGGGGTCGCTGGGCTTTGCCGACGACTACATCAAGATATTCAAGAAGGACAAGGAAGGCCTGCACGGTAAGTTCAAAATCATCGGTCAGGTAGGCTTGGGACTTATCGTCGGACTGACTCTCTACCTCAGTCCGCAGGTGGTTATCCGCGAGAACATAGAAATAGAGAAACCGGACGGACAGATAGAAGTGGTGCATGCCGCCAAGGAAATCAAGGCAACACAGACCACCATCCCATTCTTCAAGAGCAACAACTTCGACTATGCCGACCTAGTGGGCTTCATGGGTGAACATGCCCAGACAGCAGGTTGGATACTGTTTGTGATTATCACGATTTTCGTAGTTACCGCCGTCAGCAACGGAGCCAACCTGAATGACGGAATGGACGGAATGGCGGCAGGGAACTCTGCCATTATCGGACTGACCTTGGGAATACTCGCCTACGTATCGAGCCACATTGAATATGCCGGCTACCTGAATATCATGTACATTCCCGGCTCGGAAGAACTGGTAATCTTTATCTGTGCCTTCATCGGTGCACTTATCGGCTTCTTGTGGTACAATGCCTATCCGGCCCAGGTATTCATGGGCGATACGGGCAGTCTGACCATTGGAGGAATCATCGCAGTATACGCCATCATTATTCACAAGGAACTGCTGATACCCATCCTTTGCGGTATCTTCCTGGTGGAGAACCTTTCGGTCATCCTGCAACGCCTCTACTACAAGGCAGGCAAGCGGAAAGGCGTGAAACAACGTCTCTTCAAAAGAACACCGATACACGACCACTTCCGCACTTCCATGAGCCTGATAGAGCCGGGATGCAGCGTAGTATTCACCAAACCGGACAAGCTGTTCCACGAATCCAAAATCACCATCCGCTTCTGGATTGTGACGATTGTATTGGCAGCGATAACGATTATAACATTAAAAATTAGATAACAAACAAATGAAGAACTAAGAATGAAGAATGAAGAATTTAGCTGTACATCATCTCGCTGCATAGCGATTCTTCATTCATCATTCTTAATTAAAAAAGTATGAGTAGAATTGTAGTATTAGGAGCTGGCGAAAGCGGCGCAGGCGCTGCCGTACTGGCCAAAGTGAAAGGATTCGACACGTTCGTCTCCGACATGTCCGCCATCAAAGACAAATACAAGGAACTGCTGGATAAATACGGCATTGCCTGGGAAGAGGGACACCACACAGAAGAGCTGATTCTGAATGCTGACGAAGTAGTGAAAAGCCCCGGTATTCCCAACGACGCTCCGCTCATTATGAAATTAAAGGAAAAAGGTACGCCCATCATCTCTGAGATAGAGTTTGCGGGACGGTACACTGACGCAAAGATGGTCTGTATCACCGGCTCGAACGGAAAGACTACAACCACCTCGCTCATTTATCACATCTTCAAGAGTGCAGGCCTGAACGTCGGCCTCGCCGGCAACATCGGCAACAGCCTGGCCTTGCAGGTAGCCACGGAGCAGCATGATTACTACGTCATTGAGCTGAGTTCCTTCCAGCTGGACAATATGTATAACTTCCGTGCCAACATTGCCGTACTGATGAACATCACACCAGACCACTTGGACCGTTACGACCACTGTATGCAGAAATATGTGGACGCCAAATTCCGCATCACCCAAAACCAGACATCGGAAGACGCTTTTATCTTCTGGAACGACGACCCCATCATCAAGCGCGAGCTGGACAAGCATGGCCTGCGCGCCCATCTCTACCCGTTCGCTGCCGTGAAGGAAGACGGGGCCATCGCATACGTGGAAGACGGTGAAGTGGAAATCAACGAACCGATAGCCTTCAATATGGAGCAAGAGGAGCTGGCGCTGCACGGCACACACAACCTATACAATTCGTTAGCCGCCGGCATCTCGGCCAATTTGGCCGGCATCCGGAAAGAATATATCCGCAAAGCCTTGTCCGACTTCAAGGGAGTGGAACACCGGTTGGAGAAAGTAGCCACCGTACGCGGCGTGAGCTTCATCAACGATTCCAAGGCTACGAACGTAAATTCCTGCTGGTATGCCCTACAAAGCATGACCGGCAAAACCGTACTTATCCTCGGCGGTAAAGACAAAGGAAACGATTACACGGAAATCGAAGACCTCGTACGCGAAAAGTGCTCTGCCCTGGTCTATTTGGGATTGCACAACGAAAAGCTGCACGCCTTCTTCGACCGTCTGGGACTGCCCGTAGCCGACGTGCAGACCGGCATGCAGGATGCCGTAGAAGCAGCCTTCAAGCTGGCAAAGAAAGGTGAAACCGTGTTGCTCAGTCCTTGCTGTGCCTCCTTCGACCTCTTCAAGAGCTATGAGGACCGCGGCGATCAGTTCAAAGCATGTGTCAGAGCACTATAAGATACAGATGCCGTAACAGTCCTATTACGAATTCCGTAACAAGAACGGCAACTTTTAATTCTTTAATTATTAATTTTTAATTTGCGAAGCATTGGATTTATTAAAGAGCATATTCAAAGGCGATAAAGTGATTTGGATTATTTTCCTTTTCCTTTGCCTCATCTCCATCACAGAGGTATTCAGTGCTGCCAGTACGCTGACCTACAAGAGTGGCGACCATTGGGGACCGATTACGCAACACAGCATCCTCCTGATGGTAGGCGCCGTCATTGTAGTACTGGTACACAACATCCCCTATAAATGGTTTCAGGTGTTCCCGGTATTCCTGCTTCCGATATCCATCGGACTGCTGGCTTTTGTGATGCTGATGGGATTCATTACCGGCGACCGCGTAAACGGCGCAGCCCGCTGGATGACCTTCATGGGTATTCAGTTCCAGCCGTCGGAAATAGCGAAGATGGCCGTCGTCATCGTTACCGCCTTTATCCTCTCGAAAGGGCAGGATGAAGACGGTGCAAGTCCGAAAGCCTTTAAGCGCATCATGATTATTACCTGCATTGTCTGTGGCCTTATCCTGCCGGAAAACTACTCGACGGGAATGCTGCTCTTCGGAACGGTCTACCTGATGATGTTCATCGGGCGGGTATCTGCCAGGAAACTGCTGATACTGGGAGGAGGGATTGTGGCATTCGTAACAGTCTTTGTCGCCTTCCTGCTGGCCACGCCAGACAAGACATTGGAAAATATACCGATGGGGCACCGCTTCACCACTGTAAAATCCCGTATTGCAGACTTTACCAACAAGGAGGAAGTTCCTGCCGCCAAATTCGACATCGACGGCGACGGGCAAGTGGCACATGCCCGTATTGCCGTAGCTACGAGCAACGTTGTAGGCAAGGGTCCGGGAAACTCCGTACAGCGTGACTTTCTGAGCCAGGCATTCTCCGATTTCATCTATGCCATCATCATCGAGGAACTGGGACTGGTAGGCGGAATAGTCGTTGTGTTCCTTTATGTCTGCCTATTGGTGCGAGTGGGCCGTATCGCCAAAAAATGCGACCGCACTTTCCCCGCTTTCCTCATTACCGGAATAGCCTTGCTGCTCGTCACGCAGGCGCTGTTCAACATGATGGTTGCCGTAGGTCTGGCACCCGTCACGGGACAACCGCTTCCACTCATCAGCAAGGGTGGTACATCCACTTTCATCAACTGTGCCTACATCGGCATGATACTGAGTGTCAGCCGCTATACAGCCAAGCTGGAGGAACAGCGGATGCATGATGCGCAAGTGCCGATGCTGATAGATGCCGGAAATGCCGAGAACCCGGAACAACCGGCCGATAGCGAAGCACAGACAGCCGCCGAGCCGACAGCAAAGGTACTGAACAGTGATGCGGAGTTTGAATAACAGCCTCTCCCCCAACCCCTCCCCCGTAGGGAGGGGAGAAAAGAATAATTGAGTAATGGAGAGCATGCCAATAATACAAAAATAAAAAAGAACAAGAATATGAGTAAAGAGGCGAACAACTATACAACCAAAAGTAACTCTACCCCTCTCCCTACGGGGAAGGGGGTGAGGCTTATCATCAGCGGCGGCGGTACCGGAGGACATATCTTTCCGGCCATCTCCATCGCTAACGCCATAAAAGAGTTGTGTCCCGACGCGGAGATTCTCTTCGTAGGTGCCGAAGGAAGAATGGAAATGCAGCGTGTTCCAGATGCCGGTTACCGGATTATAGGCTTACCCGTTGCCGGATTCGACCGTAAACATCTGTGGAAGAACTTCTCCGTACTGCTGAAACTGATACGAAGCCAGTGGAAAGCACGGAGCATCATCAAGGAGTTCCGCCCGCAAGTAGCCGTCGGTGTAGGTGGCTATGCCAGTGGTCCTACGCTGAAAATGGCGGGCATGATGGGTATTCCCACGCTGATACAAGAACAGAATTCCTACGCCGGTGTCACCAACAAGCTGCTGGCACAGAAGGCATGCAAGATTTGCGTGGCCTACGAAGGTATGGAAAAATTCTTCCCGGCAGAAAAGATAATCATGACAGGTAATCCGGTGCGCCAGAACCTGCTCGGACATTCCATCCTGCACGCAGACGCCGTAAAGTACTTCGGATTGAACCCGGAAAAGAAGACTATCCTCATTCTGGGCGGCAGTCTTGGAGCGCGTACCATCAACCAGACATTGACTGCCGGACTGGATGTCATTCGTACCCACCCCGACGTACAGTTTATCTGGCAGACTGGCAAGATATACATTGACCAAGTCAGAGAAGCCATTACAGCCACTACGGGAGAAGCCGTACGTAACCCGCATATCAGTGCCATTCCGAATCTGTATGTGACGGACTTCATTAAGGATATGGCAAACGCCTATGCCGCTGCCGATCTGGTGATTTCACGTGCCGGAGCCGGTTCCATCTCCGAGTTCTGCCTGCTGCACAAGCCGGTCATCCTGGTTCCCTCACCCAATGTGGCCGAAGACCATCAGACCAAGAATGCGCTGGCGCTGGTGGATAAGGATGCAGCTATCTATGTGAAGGATGTGGAAGCGAAAGAGAAGCTGCTGCCGGTGGCGTTGGAGACAATCGCTAACCCCGAGAAGCTGCAAGACTTGAGCAAGAATATCGCCAAGCTAGCGTTGCCGGACTCGGCGACAATTATTGCGAAGGAGGTATTGAAGAGCCTCTCCCCTTGTCCCTCCCCCGTAGGGAGGGGGGAATAGATAGTACTGCTATCGTTCTTTTTATAATATCATACTTTTGGAAGAAGAGTTTGAAGAAAAAATTTGAATATGAATAAAAATATAAGCAATAGTAACTCATCTCCCCTCCCTACGGGGGAGGGGCAGGGGGTGAGGCTTGAAGCCATTCGCTCCGTTTATTTCGTCGGTGCCGGCGGCATCGGCATGAGCGCTCTGATACGCTATTTCCTCTCTAAAGGAAAGACAGTAGCGGGCTACGACCGTACGTCGAGCGAACTGACAGAACGTCTGATTACGGAAGGAGCACAGATACACTACGAAGAGGATATCGACCTTATTCCGGAGGAGTGCAAAGACAAGGCAAGCACGCTCGTGGTCTATACCCCCGCCGTGCCGCAAGGGCATGCAGAACTGACCTATTTCCGTGAAAACGGCTTCAACATACATAAGCGCTCCCAAGTATTGGGCATCATCACCCGCAGCAGTAAAGGCCTGTGCGTGGCAGGTACGCATGGCAAGACTACCACCAGCACCATGGCTGCCCACCTGCTGCACCAGTCACACGTGGGCTGCACCGCCTTCCTCGGAGGCATTTCGAAGAACTACGGTACGAATCTGCTGCTTTCCGCCACCAGCCCTTATACCGTTATCGAAGCGGATGAGTTCGACCGCTCCTTCCACTGGCTATCGCCCTGGATGAGTGTCATTACTGCCACCGACCCCGACCACCTGGATATATACGGCACCAAAGAAGCCTATCTCGAAAGCTTCCGCCACTACACCACGCTTATCCAGCCGGGCGGCGCCTTGATTCTGCACAAAGGACTGGAAATGCAAGCCGACGTACAACCGGGCGTCACCACCTATACCTACTCGCGCAACGAAGGCGACTTCCATGCCGAGAATATCCGCATCGGAAACGGTGAAATCTTCATCGACTTCGTGGCGCCTGACACCCGCATCAACGATATTCAGTTGGGGGTTCCCGTCAGTATCAACATCGAGAATGGTGTTGCCGCCATGGCACTCGCCCATCTCAGCGGTGCCACCGACGAAGAAATCAAGCAAGGCATGGCAAGCTTCCGCGGAGTGGACCGCCGCTTCGACTTCAAGCTGAAGAACGACCGGATTGTATTCCTCAGCGATTACGCCCACCACCCTGCCGAAATAGCCCAAAGCGTGAAGTCCGTCCGCGAGTTGTACCAAGACAAGAAGATAACCGTCATCTTCCAGCCCCACTTGTACACCCGTACTCGCGACTTCTATCGTGACTTTGCAGACAGCCTTTCCCTATCCGACGAGGTGATTCTGACAGAGATATACCCTGCCCGCGAGCAACCGATTCCCGGCGTGACGAGTCAGCTGATTTATGACAACCTCCGCCCCGGCATCGAGAAATGCATCTGTAGGAAAGAAGACGTCCTCAGCCTCCTCGCCCAAAAGCACACCGAAGTATTGGTAGTGCTGGGAGCCGGAGACCTGGACAACTATGCGCCCCAAATCACCCAACTATTATCAGAAAAATATCATGGTTAAAAGGATTCTACTTTCTATCGTTCTGTTGCTTGTCATTGCTTACCTGGTAGTGGCTGTCACAGCTTTCAACCGCAAGCCCACCTCGCAGGTGTGCCAAGACGTGGAACTGGTGATAAAAGACACGGTATATGCCGGCTTCATCACGAAGAAGGAAGTAGCTACCCTGCTGGAAAAGAAAGGCATCAGCCCCATTGGGAAAGACCTGGAACGCGTGCGTACCAAGACCTTGGAGCGCGAACTTGCCAAGCATCCCCTCATCGACCAGGTGGAGTGCTACAAAACCCCGAGCGGCAAGCTCTGCATCGAAGTGACCCAGCGCACCCCCATCCTGCGCGTGATGAGCGCCAACGGCGAAAACTACTATCTGGACAACAAAGGTACCGTGATGCCCCCCGATGCAAAGTGCGTTGCACACCTCGCCGTTGTAACCGGAAATGTAGAAAAGTCGTTTGCCATGAGGGATTTATATAAGTTTGGTGTATTTTTGCAAAAGAATTCTTTTTGGAATGCACAGATAGAGCAAATTCACGTATTGCCCGGCAAGAACATCGAGTTAGTGCCCCGTGTCGGCGACCATCTTATCTATTTAGGCAAGATTGCCGGATTCGAGAAGAAGCTGAAACGTGTAAAGGCATTCTACGAAAGAGGATTGAACCAGGTGGGTTGGAACAAATACTCCCGTATCAGCGTTGAATTTGATAATCAAATCATCTGCACAAAGAGAGAGTAGAGAAAGGGATTTACTAATAGTCCTTCTTTATCAAAGCGCAGCAAATAGTAAATTGTAAATAGTAAAATAGTAAATAAATAGATATGGCAACAACAGATTTCATCGCCGCTATCGAGTTGAGTTCTTCCAAGATTTCCGGTATCGCAGGAAAGAAGAGCAGTGACGGAAGTATCCAGGTGTTGGCTTATGCACGCGAAGATGCATCCCCGTTTATACACAAAGGGGCCATCTACAACATTGACAAGGCCGCACAAGCGCTGACTTCCATCATCAACAAGCTGGAAGGCCAGTTGAACAACTCCATCGCCAAAGTATATGTAGGCATCGGCGGACAATCATTGCGCACGGTGAGGAATGCGGTAAGCCGTACGCTGGAGGAAGAGAGCATCATTTCGCAAGAACTGGTAGACGAGATTTGCGACGAGAACCGTGATGTACCCTTGGTAGACATGAGTGTGCTGGATGTAGCCCCGCAAGAATACAAGATAGACAACACGCTGCATGTGGAGCCCGTAGGAGTTGCCGGAAGATACATCACCGGGCAGTTCCTCAACATCGTGGCGCGTGCCTCGCTGAAGAAGAACCTCGAACACAGCTTCGAGCAAGCCAAAGTGGAAATTGCCGACGACCTGCTCGTGGCTCCCACTGCGTTGGCCAAAGCCGTGCTGACCGAAAACGAGATGCGTTCAGGCTGTGCACTGGTGGACTTCGGTGCCGACACCACCACCGTGCTGGTCTATAAGAACAATATCCTGCGCTACCTCAGCGTACTGCCGCTGGGTGGAAACAACATTACCCACGACATCACTTCCCTGCAAATGGAAGAGGAAGATGCCGAGAAGCTGAAACTGCAATACGGTGATGCCCTCTACGAGGAGGAAGAAGACGCCGAGCCCCCTGCCGTATGCACGTCGGAAGACGGCCGTACCTTCGAACTGGCCCTGCTGAACAATATTATCGGAGCACGTGCAGAAGAAATTCTTGCCAACGTATGGAACCAGTTGCAACTTTCCGGCTACGAGGACAAACTTTTCTCCGGTGTTGTATTCACCGGTGGAGGAGCCAATCTGAAGAATCTTGAGAAAGCCTTCCATAGAGTGAGCAAGATTGAAAAGGTAAAGACCGCCAAGTTCGTACAGACCACCGTCCACACACGCAGCGACGAGCCCAAGAAGGACGGCATGCACAACACACTGCTGGGCCTGCTGGCTGCCGGCAACGAGAATTGCTGCCTGCAAGAGGTGAAGCCGGTGCAGCAGCCTGCCTCCAATGTTCCTCCCAAACCGGTCGACATATTCGTTGACGACGAAGCGCTGAAAGAGCAGGAAGCCGCCGCACGCGCCGCCAAGGCACAGCGCGAGAAGGAAGAGAAAGAACGCAAGGAGCGTGAGCGCAAAGAAAGGGAGCTGCGCGAAAAGGAAGAAAAGAAGAAGAAAAAGAAAGAAGGCCCCAGCTGGTTCGAAAAGACTTTCAACAAGCTTTCCAACGAAATCTTCTCGGACGACGATATGAAGTAATAATGTGATAATGTGCCAGAAAATTAAGTTATTATGGAAGATATAGTACAATTCGATTTCCCGACCGATTCACCGAAAATCATTAAAGTAATCGGTGTAGGCGGAGGTGGCGGCAATGCCGTGAACCATATGTACCGGGAAGGTATACACGACGTGACGTTCGTACTGTGCAACACAGACAACCAAGCGTTGAAGGACTCTCCCGTGCCCGTGAAGTTACAGCTTGGAAAAGAAGGCCTGGGAGCCGGAAACCGCCCTGCCCGTGCCCGCAAGGCAGCAGAAGAGAGCATCGAAGACATCAAGAATATGCTGAACGACGGCACCAAGATGGTATTCATCACTGCCGGAATGGGCGGTGGTACCGGTACGGGTGCCGCACCCATCATTGCACAAACCGCCAAGGAAATGGACATCCTGACCATCGGCATCGTCACCATCCCTTTCCGCTGGGAGGGCGACAAGAAGATAGACCAGGCACTGGATGGCGTAGAGGAAATCAGCAAGCACGTAGATGCCCTGCTGGTCATCAACAATGAAAAGCTGAGCGAGATATACAGCGAGCTATCCGTAGACGACGCGTTTGACAAGGCCGACGACACCCTTTCGGTAGCCGCCAAGAGTATTGCCGAAATCATCACCCTGCATGGAAAGGTGAACCTCGACTTCAACGACGTGAAAACAGTGCTGAAGGACGGCGGCGTAGCCATCATGAGTACCGGCTACGGCGAAGGTGACAACCGTGTCAGCGAAGCCATCAAGAACGCGCAGCACTCGCCGTTGCTGAACAACAACGACATCTTCAACTCCAAGAAAGTACTCCTCAACATCTCTTACAGTGCACAATACAAGCTGATGATGAGCGAGATGGACGAGGTGAAGGAGTTCATGAACCGTTTCAGCCGCGACTTCGAAACCAAATTCGGTATGGCCATTGACGACAAGCTGGAACAGAAAGTGAAAATCACCCTGCTTGCCACCGGTTTCGGTATCCAGGACATCCACATGAAGGAGATGGACGACCGCATCACCCAGCGCACCGCCGAAGAACAGCAACGCCTTGCCGAGCTGGAGGAGGAAGAGGAACAAAGACGCAACCGCCGCGAAGTGTACTATGGCAAGGATGCCAATGCCCGTTCCCAGCGCAGCCGCCGTCGCCATATCTATCTCTTCAATCCCGAAGACATGGACAACGCCGACATCATCAGCATGGTAGAGAATTCTCCGACCTATCTGCGTGACAAAAGCACGCTGAACAGCATCAAGATGAAGGCAGAGCAGGAAGGGCAGCTCGCCACCGAAGCCGCGCAAGAGGCAGAAGGCGGTGCAGGGGGAGTCATCACCTTCTGATTTTTCCGTTCCCGATATGTAAAACCATCCTCCTCCCCTTCGGGGGAACAGGAGTAAACCTATAACAATATGGATTTATTTGAAAAAGTCAGCGAAGACATTAAAACAGCCATGAAAGCCAAAGACAAAGTGGCTCTCGAAACATTGAGAAACGTAAAGAAAGTATTCCTTGAAGCCAAAACCGCTCCCGGAGCCAACGATACCCTGAGCGATGCAGATGCTTTGAAGATTATCCAAAAACTGACCAAGCAAGGCAAAGACGCCGCTGAAATCTATGTACAGCAAGGTCGCCAGGACTTGGCAGACGATGAGCTGGCACAAGTAAAGGTGCTTGAAACCTATCTGCCCAAGCAGATGAGCGCCGAAGAACTGGAGGCAGCCTTGAAGGAAATCATAGCCGAAGTCGGCGCCACCAGCGGCAAGGACATGGGCAAGGTGATGGGTGTAGCCAGCAAGAAACTTGCCGGACTTGCCGAAGGCCGCGCCATCTCAGCCAAAGTAAAAGAGTTGCTGGGATAAAGAAATACACTTCCCCTATCATATAAGCCGTGCTTCAACAGAGGGACTCAGCGTCCAAAGTCTGTTGAACACGGCTTTTTACATACCAATCCATATCCTCCCCCACAAGAGATTATACACTATCTATCAACGCATTATATTTACCGACCGTTTACCATAAGATGTAAAAGCCGTTACCTAATGATGTAACGACGGTTACCCTATATTGAAACGGTCGTTACCCTATATTGTAACGACCGTTACAGCTTATCGTAACGACCCTTACAGCAGTAAGTAAAACTCCCTACTCCTATAATAAAGGCAGCGCACACTTATTGGGCCGTTACACCGACGATAATCAATCAAAAAGCTCCTTCAATACCTCAAGTGATTTCAATACCGGGAAATCCGTCAGATGCAGACGATAATATTCATTCATAATGTTCAGGCAGCGGGTACGCTCCAACCGGTTCATGGTGAAAAGATGCATCGTTTCATAATTCATGCGCATCAGCTGTGTCAGGCGGGCCGCCTCCTCGGGAGCGATGTAATTGGAATGGAGCTGCGGACGCAAGGGAGTGAAACAAGCATTCTGCAAATCGAAGTAATCTCCGGCATGATAATCCTCCAGGTTGGGATACAAACCGAGAAAACGGGAAAGGCGCATCAGGAAGACCAGATGGAAATTGGCAAACCCCTCCCTGCATTCATCCAGCCAGATGACGGAATGATACAGATAAGCAAACAGCGGACGGTTCTCTGCCTCCTCCCGGACGGCGCGATAAAGGAATTCCGAAAGAAACAAAGCGATGGCAGATTTGTAGGGATCGTAGGGAAGCGTGGCGAAAGGATAAAGAGACTTCGCCTCCTTCACCTTATATATAGTGGCATTAGGACGGAAATCGGCTTCAAGTTCCACCAATGCCAGCGGCTGGAAGAGTACCGGCTTCACCGCCGCCTTGCGCGAACGGGGTATGGACACCATGAAGGAAGCCCTGCCAGCCACCTCCGTATAGATGTCTGCAATGAGAGATGTATCCTTATATTTCAAGGTATGCAGCACAATTCCCAGTGTTTTCTGTAACATTCCCGATTTCTTTATCTGCTTTCAATCTGATAACAAAGCTACAAAAAAAAGCCCGAAAGAAGAGAAACAAAAGGAGAAGAATAAAAAAACAAGGTAAGGAGTGTAAAAAAGCAAAAGCGCGTATCGCACTGATTTTCAATAAATAAAACGTTAACCTAGGACAAAAAGCAACAAAAAGCTATATTTTTTTCTTGCGAATGTTTTGGTAATTCAAAAATAGTTTCTACCTTTGCATCCGCAAACGAGAAATAAAGGCTCTTTGCAAGAGCGGAAACGCTCACCAAAGGATGGCCCGTTCGTCTATCGGTTAGGACGCAAGATTTTCATTCTTGAAAGGGGGGTTCGATTCCCCCACGGGCTACAAAATAAAAAAATAAACGAATTAAAAAAGATTAGTCGAGATGGCAAATCATAAATCATCACTGAAGAGAATCAGACAAGAAGAAACAAGAAGACTTCACAACAGATATTATGGCAAGACCATGAGAAACGCTGTTCGTAAGCTTCGTGCTACTACAGACAAGGCTGCAGCAACAGCAATGTATCCGGGTATCACAAAACTGTTGGATAAATTGGCTAAGACTAATGTAATCCACAAGAACAAGGCTAACAACCTGAAGTCAAAATTGGCTATCTATATCAACAAGCTGGCTTAAGTTGACTGTTACACAAAAGATATTACAAGGCTGGACTTTTTAGTCCGGCCTTTCTCATTTATACCTCTCTATTTACCTGCTTCCACACAAGTTTCTTTTCTGTGCTAAAAAGCTGTAAACTACCCGAATTTATCCGTTTGTTTAGCACCATATCCCGAGGATTTTCACTATATTTGCTCTGTTATTACAATAAGGAAAAAAGATTATGACTGAAGAACAGATTCACTCCAATAACGGGAGCTATTCTGCCGAAAACATCCAGGTACTGGAAGGTTTGGAAGCAGTGAGAAAGCGTCCCGCGATGTATATTGGCGACATTAGCAGCAAAGGGCTTCACCACCTGGTGTACGAGGTTGTGGACAACTCCATCGACGAGGCACTTGCCGGCTATTGCGACCACATCGAAGTCACCATTAACGAGGACAACTCCATCACCGTACAAGACAACGGACGTGGTATCCCGGTAGACTATCACGAAAAGGAAAAGAAATCCGCACTGGAAGTTGTAATGACCGTACTGCATGCCGGAGGTAAGTTCGACAAAGGTTCCTACAAGGTATCGGGAGGTCTGCATGGTGTAGGTGTATCTTGCGTAAACGCCTTGTCTACACACATGACTACCCAGGTTTTCCGTAACGGAAAAATCTATCAGCAGGAATATTCCTGCGGACATCCGCTCTACTCCGTCAAGGAAGTGGGCACAACAGACATTACCGGTACACGCCAGCAGTTCTGGCCGGACGATACCATCTTTACGGAAACAGTCTACAACTATGATATTCTTGCCACCCGCATGCGCGAGTTGGCTTACCTGAACGCAGGCATCAAGATTTCACTGACCGACCTTCGCGTAAAGGACGAAGAGGGAAATGCCAAGAAGGAAATCTTCTACTCGGAAGAAGGCCTGAAGGAATTTGTGCGCTACGTGGACTCCTCACGCGAACACTTCATGAACGATGTAATCTACATCAACACCGAGAAGCAAGGCACACCGGTGGAAGTAGCCATCATGTACAACACTTCTTATAACGAAAATGTACACTCTTACGTAAACAACATCAATACCATTGAAGGGGGTACCCACTTGGCAGGTTTCCGCCGTGCACTGACCCGTACATTGAAAAAATACGCCGAAGACAACAAGATGCTGGAGAAAGCCAAGGTAGAGATTGCAGGCGACGACTTCCGCGAAGGATTAACTGCCGTTATCTCCATCAAGGTGGCAGAGCCTCAGTTCGAAGGACAGACCAAGACAAAGCTGGGTAACAACGAAGTGATGGGTGCCGTAGACCAGGCTGTGGGCGAAGCCCTCACCTACTACTTGGAGGAACACCCGAAGGAAGCCAAGCTGATTGTAGACAAGGTGATTCTTGCCGCCCAGGCACGTATCGCCGCACGTAAGGCACGCGAATCCGTACAACGCAAATCGCCGATGTCCGGCGGTGGCATGCCCGGTAAGTTGGCCGACTGCTCCAGCAAGGACCCAGAAGAATGCGAATTGTTCCTCGTCGAGGGTGACTCGGCAGGCGGTTCAGCAAAGCAAGGCCGTAACCGTGCGTTCCAAGCTATCCTGCCGCTTCGCGGTAAGATTCTGAATGTGGAAAAGGCCATGTGGCACAAGGCATTCGAGAGCGACGAAGTAAACAATATCATCCAGGCGCTGGGCATCCGTTTCGGCGTGGACGGTGAAGACAGCAAAGAAGCGAACATTGACAAGCTGCGCTACAAGAAGATTATCATCATGACCGATGCCGACGTCGATGGTTCTCACATCGACACGCTGATTATGACGCTTTTCTTCCGCTACTTCCCGCAAGTTATCCAGCAGGGTTGCTTGTACATCGCCACTCCTCCCCTTTACCTTTGCACCAAAGGCAAGGCGAAAGAGTATTGCTGGACAGACCAGCAGCGCCAGAAGTTCATCGACACTTACGGCGGCGGTTCGGAAAACGCAGTACACACCCAACGCTACAAAGGTTTGGGTGAAATGAACCCGGAACAGTTGTGGGAAACCACCATGAATCCGGAAAACCGCATGCTGAAGCAGGTGCATCTTGAAAATGCAGCCGAAGCCGACTATATCTTCTCCATGCTGATGGGTGAAGACGTGGGCCCGCGCCGCGATTTCATCGAAAAGAATGCAACGTATGCAAATATTGACGCTTAATAAATAACCAACCTCACATCTTACAACGAGGAAGCCCCGGACGGGCAGGATAATCCTGCTGACCGGGGCTTTTCCTTTATCCCTCTTCTCCTCCAAAGAAGAGGTCCGTCTCCGCACGGAAGAACTATAGGATTCCTTGTTTTTTCATCTCTTCCACTACCAATTCCAGCTCTGCATACCAGTCCTCACCAAACTTACGGATAAGCGGCTCTTTCAGAAACTTGTACACGGGCAGATTTTCCTTTTGTCCCAACAGCATAGCGGCTTTGCAGACATCCCAATGATGATAGTTCACTGCCTTATAGAGTCCGTAGTTCCCCACCCTTATCGGATAGAGATGGCAGGATATAGGTTTGTAGAAGTTGGTCCTACCCTCACGGTAAGCCTTTTCGATGGCACAATAGCAACAGCCTTTATCATCATAGCAGGTAAAGACGCAATCCTTGTTGTTCACAATAGAAGTCACCAGGTCACCTTCACAATCGGTATAGACCACACCTTGCTCCTCTATCACGGTACGGGCTTCGGGAGAAAGCTCGTCCCAAATCAGCGGAAGCACCTCTTCCAGTTTCTCCACCTCGTCCAGCTCTACGGGAGCACCGGCATCGCCCTCAATGCAGCAAATCCCCTGGCAGGCATCCAAGTCACACAAGAACTTCTCGCGCAAAACATCGAAAGAAACCACAACATCACCAATCTGTATCATAATCGTTCTATTGAAAAAAGACGCGGATTATCCGGATTGCACAGACTCAACTTTAAGAGCATCCGTGGAATCCGTATAATCCGCGTCTAAATATTGTTACGGCTTTGACGCCTTACTTAATCAAATCCTTACCAGTCATTTCAGCCGGCTGCTCCATACCCAAGATATGCAGGATAGAAGGAGCTACGTCAGCCAATACACCGTTCTCAACCTTGGCGTCCTTGTTTGCAGTAACGTAAACGAAAGGAACGGGGTTCAGAGA
Organism: Bacteroides sp. AR20; assembly: GCF_964250605.1. Classification (NCBI taxonomy): domain Bacteria; kingdom Pseudomonadati; phylum Bacteroidota; class Bacteroidia; order Bacteroidales; family Bacteroidaceae; genus Bacteroides; species Bacteroides sp. AR20. The sequence continues at coordinate 118,418 of NZ_CAXUGK010000003.1, forward strand.
GTGGGCAGTATTCGGAGTACCATCCTCATTCAGAGCATGGTCGGCATTACCGTGGTCGGCGATGATGATTACTTCATAATCGTTTGCCTTGGCAGCCTCAACGGTGTCTTTCACACATTCGTCGATGGCTTTCACTGCCTTCTCGATAGCTTCGTAGATACCGGTATGTCCCACCATATCACCATTGGCGTAGTTCACCACGATGAAATCGAACTTCTGGGTCTTGATAGCTTCAACCAACTTGTCCTTCACCTCGTACGCACTCATTTCAGGCTTCAAGTCGTAAGTGGCAACCTTCGGAGAAGGAACCAGGATGCGCTCTTCAGCATCGTAGGGAGTCTCGCGGCCACCGTTGAAGAAGAAAGTCACGTGTGCATACTTCTCTGTTTCGGCAATGTGCAGCTGGGTCTTGCCATTGGCAGCAAGATATTCGCCCAATGTGTTCTGTACATTCTCCTTATCAAAAAGGATATGTACACCCTTGAAGCTGGCGTCATACGGAGTCATGCAGTAGAACTGCAGGCCCGGAATGGTTTGCATGCCTTGTTCGGGCATATCTTGCTGGGTGAGGACAACGGTCAATTCCTTGGCACGGTCGTTACGGTAGTTGAAGAAGATTACAACATCACCTTCCTTGATGGTACCGTCGAAGCCACCGTTCACAATCGGCTTGATGAATTCATCCGTAACGCCTTCGTCGTAGGACTCCTGCATAGCCTGGACCATATCCGTAGCGACCTTCCCTTCACCGTTTACCAACAAATCGTAGGCAACCTTCACACGTTCCCAACGTTTGTCACGGTCCATGGCATAGAAACGTCCCACGATGGAAGCAATCTTGCCGGCAGACTTCTCGCAATGGGCAGTCAGCTGCTCAATGAAGCCTTTACCGCTCTTCGGGTCGGTATCACGACCGTCCATAAAGCAGTGGATGAAGGTATTCTCGATACCGTATTCCTTGGAAATATCGCAGAGTTTGAACAAATGGTCAAAAGAGCTGTGCACGCCACCGTTGCTGGTCAGTCCCATAAAGTGGATATTCTTGCCGTTTTCCTTTGCATATGAGAAAGCAGAAACAATTTCCTTGTTCTTCAGGATGCTGCCATCGGCACAAGCACGGTTAATCTTCACCAAGTCCTGGTAAACGATGCGTCCGGCACCGATATTGAGGTGACCTACTTCAGAATTACCCATCTGTCCGTCGGGCAAACCAACGTTTTCACCGCTTGCCTGAAGCTCGGAATGCGGATAAGCTGCCAACAGACTGTCCCAATACGGAGTAGGTGTATTGAAAATCACATCATCTTTACCTTGATCGCCGATGCCCCAGCCATCAAGAATCATTAAAAGGGCTTTCTTACTCATAATATTAATCGAATTTAATTGTATAATCTTTTTGTATGATACAAACGTTCTTTATAGTAGGAACCTGTTTTTGCGCTGCAAAGGTACAAAAAACAGCCGTTAAAGCGTACTGTTTCAAATGATTTATGTACTTTTGCCACGCTTAAAAAATAAAAAACAAGAAATATGGACGATTCAAACCCACGAACGTGCAATAGTATTCACCAATAAAACGAACGGAGACGTTGACTGCAATGCCTCTGTTCCAACCTGAAAGGAGGCAAACAATGAGAAAGTATCTCTACAGTGAAAACGGCTTCACTGAAAAGGCCGAATGGCAACCCAACTGCTGGGTCAACGTAGAATGCCCGGACAACGATGATTTCAAATTCCTTACCGAAGAGCTGAAAGTTCCCGAATCATTCTTGGAAGACATAGCCGACGTGGACGAGCGCCCGCGTACGGAAACAGAAGACAACTGGCTGCTGACCATCCTCCGCATCCCGATGCAGAGCAACCAACGCGGCGTGCCGTTCATCACCGTGCCCATCGGCATTATCACCAATGACGGAATCATCGTTTCTGTCTGCTATCACCACACGGAGCTGATACCGGACTTCATCCAGCACACACGCCGGAAGAACATAGTCGTCAACAATAAACTGGATTTGATTCTGCGAATCATCTACTCTTCTGCCGTCTGGTTCCTGAAGTATCTGAAACAGATAAACAACGACGTGGCCACCGCCGAAAAAGAGCTGGAGAAAAGCATCCGCAACGAAGACCTCCTGCAACTGATGAAGCTGCAGAAGACGCTGGTCTACTTCAACACTTCCATCCGTGGCAATGAAGTGATGATAGGACGGCTGAAAAACATCTTTCAGGACACCAATTATCTGGATTTGGAATTATTGGAAGACGTGGTCATCGAGTTGAAGCAGGCATACAATACCGTGAACATCTACAGTGATATTCTGACGGGAACCATGGACGCCTTCGCCTCCATCATCTCCAACAATGTGAATGCCATCATGAAACGTATGACAAGCCTCAGCATTACACTGATGATTCCCACGTTGATAGCCAGTTTCTACGGCATGAATGTGGACATCCACCTGGAGAGTTTTCCGCACGCGTTTATTTTCATCATACTTTTGTCAGCAATATTATCAGCAGTGACATTCGTATGGTTCAGAAGGATTAAGTGGTTCTAAACAGCATCATTGTCCGAAGTTCAGCGACAACTGCCCATCCCCCAAGAGATTAAACGTCAAGCGATGATAGGGTGTAGTACCCCGCTCAGCAATGGCGGCACGATGTTTCTTGGTGGGATACCCCTTGTTACGATTCCAGTCATAATACGGATATTCCTCGTGAAGGCGGTTCATGTAGTCATCACGATAGGTCTTTGCCAAAATGGAGGCGGCAGCGATGGAAAGGTACTTCCCGTCTCCTTTCACTACGGTAGTATGCGGCAAGTCCCGATATTTTTTAAAGCGGTTGCCGTCTATCAGCAGATGTTGCGGACGGACATTCAGTTGGTCAACAGCACGGTGCATGGCAAGAAAGGAGGCATTGAGAATATTGATTTTGTCAATTTCTTCGGGAGAGACGACGCCCACCGCCCATGCCAGAGCCTCTTTTTCAATCACTTCACGCAAGGTATAGCGTTGTTTTTCCGTCAGCTGCTTGGAGTCGTTCAAAAGTTCATTCTTAAAGTCCGTTGGCAGAATAACAGCAGCGGCATAGACCGCACCGGCCAGACAGCCGCGACCGGCCTCATCGCATCCTGCCTCTATCAAATCTTTATTCAAATAAGGTAATAACATATATATCGCTATCTTTGAGGCACAAAGATAAATCTTTTTGGAGGGAAACCGGACTTCTAAGAAGAATTAATTAAATTTGCAGAAACAAGACGATGCCATGAAGAAAAACCTATGTCTACTACTCGTATGTCTTCTGTCAGCAGCTGCCCCACTGCAAGCTCAAGACATGCAGCAAGCACAGAAATTGATTGACCAAGCACAGAAATACCTGTACAACAACCCCAAACAAGCTTCCTACTATGCAGCTCAGGCTTCTGCCTTGTTTCCCGAAGATGAGCCCAGTGAGGTCCGCGCACAAGCTATGATTCTCTACTGTCAAGCCGAACAATTGTTGGGGAACTTCGACCTAAGTATCAAGAATCTTTATGACACCCAAAAATATATCCATCCCACCAACAAAAAACAAATGGCACAACTCTGCTCCTTGATGGGGCGTGTATACAGCAAACTAGGCGATTACAACAAAGCCATTGAACTGAACGACAAAGCAACCTCCATCTTCAAATCCATCGGCGATTCCACCTCTGTGGCCGGATGCTATAACGAACGTGGAGTAATGCACCACTTCATGAGTGAATTTACCGTTGCCGAGCGTTTCTTCCAGCGTGCGCTGGCCATCAACCGTGCCCAACGAAACCTGAAAGAGATTGCAACCAACCTGAACAACCTCTGTCTGTACCGGGGAAATACGGAAGAGAAACTTTCTTTCATCCAGGAAGCCATCACCATCAACAAGAATCTGGATGCCCAATGGTCTCTTGGCGAAAACTACAACAACATGGGGAAACAGTATTACTATGACAAGCAATACTCCAAAGCCTTGGAAGCCTTGCATAAAGCCTACGAGTATGCCCACAACATCGGAGCCCGCGAACTGATTTGCGACAATTACGAATATTCGTCCATGGTATATGCAGCTATAGGTGACTATGCCCAAGCCTATAAATACCTGGAGAAAATGCAGCACCTGAGCAAAGAGCTACAAAGCAGTAACAAGCTGCGTAACATTGAGCTGGAAATCTCCTATAAAAGATATCAAGACCAGAAGCATGCCACTGAAATGCAGGAACAAATCTATGAAATAGAACTGCTGAAACGCAATCTATGGCTCTTGGGCAGCATACTTATTCTCGGTTTGGCTGTCAGTATCTTCTTATATAAATGGTATAAACGCAGAAAAGACCTGCAACTGATTGAAACCCGCTATCAGCTGGAACTCTCCGAACGCGAAGTATCCGAACTGAAACTACAACAGCAAGAAATGGAACTGAAAAACGTGCAGAGTGCTTTGGATGACAGCCGCCAGGAGGTTACCAGCTTTGCCGTGTTCCTAAGAAGCCGCAATGAGCTACTCGACAAGATACGTGGAATGATTAAAGAGGGTTATAAAATGGATAACCAAACACTCATTCCCCACCTGAAGAAAGTGAATGCCTTCATCAGCCAATATCAAAGCGGAGATAAGACAAACAGTAGCTTATTGCTGAATATAGAAGAAAAGAACAAGGAATTCCTGGACCGGCTCGCACTAAAGCATCCTAATCTGACGCAAGGTGAAAAATACCTAGCAACTCTATTACGCGTCAATCTGTCAACCAAAGAAATCTCCATGATAACCGGTACCATTCCCAAAACAATCAATATGAACCGGTATCGTTTACGCAAATCTTTGAACTTATCCACAGAAGAAGACTTGGTTGAATACCTTCAGAGTTTCTAAAAACGAAGCCAAAGAGAAAAGCTCTCTTGTAGATAGATCATATTAGAATATAATACTATTATTCAACGATTTAGCAATCGGATTGTAGATTAAATAACAGTACTTTCAACCCCCTTTGTAGATATTTTATAGATAAAGTTCATAGCCAACCTTTTAATTATATCGCTTCCTTTGCCCTTGTGAAAAACAAAGTATTAACCTTAAAAAACTTTATCACACATGGGTAAAATTAAACAGTATTTCTCAATGCAAAGAGTATTACTACTTGCCTTACTCTTTGTATGTCTAGCGCCGCTAAGTGCATTAGCGCAAACCATCCAGCTAACCGGTACCGTAACCGATACCAAAGGAGAATCTCTTATCGGTGCCAGTGTCCTGGAAAAAGGAACCAGTAATGGTTGCATCACCGACGTTGACGGCAACTTTACGTTGACAGTCTCTCCCAAAGCAACTATGGTAATCTCTTATGTGGGTTATGTAACCCAGGAAATTCCCCTCAACGGGCAGAAGAACATCAAAATAGCATTGAAAGATGATTCTGAAATGCTGGATGAAGTCGTAGTCGTAGGTTACGGTACGATGAAGAAGAGTGATATGACCGGTGCCATTTCTTCGGTGAAAGCGGAAGATTTGATGAAGCGTGCCACTACCAGCGCAACCGAAGCACTGCAAGGTAAAATTGCCGGTGTAAGCGTTTTGAAATCGGGAGGTAATGCAGGTGCAAGCATTTCTGTAAAAATCCGTGGTATCAAGACTATGGGTGACAATGAGCCGCTTTACATCATCGACGGGTATCCTGGTGACATCAACACCATCAATCCGCAGGATATCGAATCCATGGAAATCCTGAAAGATGGTGCCGCCGCTGCCATTTACGGTTCTGTGGCCGCCAATGGTGTAGTCATCGTTTCTACCAAGAACGGAAAGGAAGGAGAGCTGAAAGTTTCCTTTAATACGTATATGACGGTCAACTCGGTAGCCAAGAAGTTCGACATGCTCAATGCAGACGGCTACTTGAAAGTGCACAACATGATGTACGAGAATGCAGGAACAAACAAGCCCGCTTATCTTACGTACAAGAATGGACAGAACCCTACCGGTGCCGATACAAACTGGCAGGATGAAATGCTCCGTACCGGTATCGCACAGAACTATTATGTAAACCTCATCGGAGGTTCTGAAGTTGCCAAATATTCACTTTCTTATGGGCATGCCGACGAGAAGGGTATCTTTAAGGGTAACTCTTACATCCAGGATAATGCCCGCCTGAAACTGAATGCGCACAAATATATCTTTGATTTCGATGCGAGCTTGAACTTCAAGGTCACACAAAGCAAACAGCCCCAGTATTCCTTGAAAGAAATGTACTCCATTTCGCCACTGGTGCCCGTTTACGACGAAAACCAGACATACGGATACGGTCTGACCGACATGTCGGTAGACGGTACCAAGATGGAATTCCCAACCAACCGTAATGTCATGGCAGACGACCATTACAAAGACAGAAAATATACGGGCTACGACATTACCGGCAATATCGGTCTGACCATGAAGCTCGCCCCGTGGCTTACATTCAAAACAAGCTATACGTACGACGGTTACTACTACAACGACCGTTATCATCGTGCCAAATACGAAGCCAATGCACAAGAGCCGAGCCTCTATCCTTATAACTACGAGTACAACTCATACTATCGTAAGCAAACATTCGAGAATGTATTGACCTTCATGAAAGACTTCGGCAAGCACTCCGTTACTGCCATGGTAGGTAACTCCATCATTTCCGCCCATCAGGATAAAAGTTCTGTCAGCGTGGAAGGCAAGAAAACCGAATATGATGTAGTAGGCGGCAGTCTGAGTTCCAGCGAGGTTCCCGGCGGATTCTTCGACCCGACATCTCCCACAATCGATGCAGGTATCGGCGGTACATTTGCCGGCACAGGTACTTTCTACGATTACAACCGCGCTTCTTTCTTCGGACGCTTCAACTATTCATACGCCAGCCGTTACTTGCTGCAAGTGACTGTACGTTCCGACGGCTCTTCCAAGTTCGGTAAAAACAACCGTTGGGGTACCTTCCCTTCCGTAGCAGTGGGATGGAGAATCAGCGAGGAAGATTTCTTCCCCAAAAACACCCCTATCAGCAACTTGAAGTTCCGCGCCAGCTGGGGACGCCTGGGTAGCGAGAGTGCACTGGGCTACTATTATGCGCCAACAATGAGTAACAGCAACACCCAATGGATGAGCTACATACAAGGTGGTAATCCTTGGGCCGGCATGTCCAACCTCTATCTGGTAAACGACGATTTGCGTTGGGAAACTACCGATACCAAAAACATCGGTTTCGACTTCGGTCTTTTCAACAATAAGTTGAGCGGTAGCCTTAACTACTATTACAACACAACGGAAGACTTACTGATTGAAAAAGTCATGCCGCCTTCTGCAGGTATCTACAATCCTACTGTCAACGTAGGAAAGATGGTAAACAAAGGTTTCGAGCTTGAATTGAACTATGGAGACAACATCAACGGTTTCGACTATAATATCGGTTTCAACCTTTCTACCATCCACAACGAAATGTTGAAGGCAGACCCGAACCAGGTACTTTATGGTTCTGCCTGGAAGGGTGACGGCCACTTCGTAACCCAAACACTGAAAGGTTATCCGGTAGCCAGCTTCTGGCTGTATCAGACTGACGGCATATTCCAGACTGATGCAGAAGCTGCTGCTTACGTAAACAGTGCAGGCGAACGTCTCCAGCCGAGTGCCAAAGCCGGTGATATCCGCTTCAAGGATGTAGACGGCAATGGAAGCATCGACTCCGGCGACAAGGTATATTCCGGTTCCGGTATTCCCAAGGTGGAAGCCAACTTGTCATTCAGCGGTTCCTATAAGAACTTTGACCTTTCCTTCCAGTTTGGCAGTGCATGGGGGCACAAACTCTACAACGTAAACCGTCTGTATTATGAAGGAATGGACGCCGGTAGAAACTACTTCACAAGCACCATGAATGCATGGACACCGCAAAACGCAGGAACAAGTATGCCAAGAGCTGTACTGGGTGACCCGAATGAAAATACCCGTGAATCCGATCGCTTCCTCGAAAACGGTAACTTCGTCCGCCTTCGCCAGTTGCAGTTAGGATACAGCTTGTCCAGAGCTTTAGCTAAGAAAATGTATCTTGAAAAATGCCGCCTCTATGTCAGTGGAGAGAATCTCTTTACCATCACTAAATATTCCGGTATCGACCCTGAATTCTCTTCAAGCATTCTGGACACCGGTGTAGACTCCTTTGTATACCCGTTCACCCGCTCATTTGTAGTAGGTCTGCAAGTTACATTCTAATCACCATTAAAAACAAGAAGACAATGAAAAAAATTATATATATAGCCTCTTTCTTATGCGCCGCCTTACTGGCAGGATGCGATGATTTCCTGACGACAGAGTCTCCCGACTTTTCTACAGACAAATACTGGAGAGATAAAGCCGATGTAGAGGCAGGTCTATCAGCGGTATATGGCCAGCTGGATAACCGCACCGGCTCTTACACGGTTGCAGAAGTCAAGTTTGTTGTGGAAACCTTCCGTAGCGATGAGATGGTAAAAGGCCAGGACGTCAACAACTATCCGGAATGGGCTGCATTGTACGGATTCACCTACAACAATGAGAACTCCAGCATCAAAGAATACTGGATGAACAATTACAATGGCATCAACTACGCCAACAACGTATTATACGGTATTGACAAAGTACAGACCAGCGGTGAGAAGATGAGTGCCGATGACGAGAACCATCTTACGGGCGAAGCTCTGTTCCTGCGTGCCTACTATCATTTCAAACTGATTATGAGCTGGGAGAAAATCATTATCCGCAATGAATATCTGACCGGAGAATCCCAGACTCACAAAGCATTGTCTACCAGAACGGAAGCATGGGACTTTATCTGTACTGAACTGGACAAAGCAGGCAGCATGCTGCCACAAGACCGCCCTTCTTCCGAAGCGGGACGTGTAACCAAAGGAGCAGCCTACTCTTACCTGGGATGGGCTTACTTGACCCGTGCTTATGAAGAAAGTGACAAAAAGGCCGAATACCTGGGGCTGGCAGAAGCCGCTTTCAACAAAGTGACCGGCTACGAACTGGAGTCCGACTACGGAAGCATGTTCGACGGAACCAACAAAAATTGCAAAGAGTCCATTCTGGAACTTCAGTTTACCAACAGTACGGCCGACGGTACTTTCCACAAGCACGTACTCCACTTCTGGGTGGCTCCGGGCAGCATGTCCGGTTGGGACGAAATCCGTGTCAGCGACATGATGTACAACGAATTTCTGAAAGAAGGACGCATTGCCGAAGGTAACATGTACGATGCCCGTGCCTATGGTTCCATGATGTTTGATGATCCGTATTACTACGAAGGCGGGCACATCCTGGGGTACAATTACGATGACATCTATGATGAGAATTCCGCCACCCGATATAATTACCGTAAATACATGCCTTCAACTTGGAGCGACTACGCACAAAACTACGTAGGTACCAACATGCCACTGATGCGTTATGCCAATGTATTGCTGATGAAGGCTGAAGTCTACAATGAACAAGGTCATCCAGAAAAAGCCATTCCATTGATTAACGAAGTACGTAGCGTGCACGGCAAGCTGCCTGCCATGACCGGAAGTGACCAAGCTGCTGTTAAAGCGCAAATTGAGCATGAACGTCTGGTGGAATTCACACTGGAAAACTCACGCTTCTACGACCTCCGTCGTTGGGGCAAACTGGACGAAGCCATGAAGGCTGACGGCAGAACCGGATTCAGTGCATCTACCCACTCCTTCCTGCCCATTCCTCTGATGGAGATTCAGACCAACAATGAAATAAACGAATAATCCTTTTCTCCAAATAGTATATCGAGGCGGCATTCGCCCCGGCAATGCCGCCTCGTTTACTTTGAAAGCTTTATCTTTGCACCTGCAAAAATAGACCATACTATCTTTGCCACTAAAAAACGACATAGATATGTTTACAATCATCGGACTAATGCTCACGGGAATGCTGTTGGGCTATCTCTTACGGAAACGGGACTTAAAGAAAATCCACCAAATCATCACCCTGCTCATCTGGCTGCTGCTGTTTATCCTCGGCATCGAGGTCGGAAGCAACGAGCAAATCATCAAGGGGCTCCATACCATAGGTCTTGAAGCTGTGATACTCACCCTGGGAGGGACCTTGGGAAGTGTTATCGCTGCTTGGGCACTCTGGAGAGCCTTGTATAAAAGGAAAGGAGGCAGGGCATGAAAGGAAGTCTTATCATTGTGGGCTTTTTTGTATTGGGTACGATTTGTGGTGTGTGCCATCTGCTGCCTTTTGATATTGCAGAAACCAATATCAGCTACTACGCGCTTTGCGCGCTGATGTTCAGTGTAGGGTTGAGCGTAGGCAACGACCCGCAGACCCTGAAGAACTTCCGTTCACTCAATCCGCGGCTGGTATTCCTGCCCATCATGACGATACTGGGAACACTGGCAGGTTCGGCAGCCGTCAGTCTGATTCTGACACACCGTTCTATAACGGACTGTCTGGCCGTAGGCTCGGGATTCGGCTATTACTCGCTCTCCAGCATCTTCATTACCGAATACAAGGGAGCCGAGCTGGGCACCATCGCCCTGCTTGCCAATATCAGCCGGGAGATTCTGACACTGCTGGCCGCCCCGTTGCTGGTACGATGGTTCGGAAACCTTGCCCCCATCTCTGCCGGAGGAGCCACGACGATGGACACCACACTGCCCATCATCACACGGACAGCCGGACAGCAGTTTGTCGTAGTTTCCATCTTCCACGGGTTTGTGGTCGATTTCAGCGTTCCGTTCCTGGTGACATTGTTCTGCTCGATATAGGGCTTTTACCCTCTTTTGACAGACACCGGTCTCTGACAAGAGCCATTTTTATATCACTAAATCCTATTAATAATGAAAACCAAACTTTATACCTTTCTCCTTTCTTCGCTGCTTTGCACCGGTGCCCTGGCCGACAACGAGCCGTGGCAGAACCCGCAAGTCAACGAAATGAACAGAGAACCGATGCACGCCCACTTCACCCCGTTTACGAATGAAGCCAACGCATTGAAACAACGTGCCTTGCCCGCCGACGTACGGTTCGACGTTAATCCTGCAACGGAACGCCGTATCACTCTGGACGGCACCTGGAAATTTCTTTTTTCAAAGAACAATGACCTCTGCCCCAAAGACTTTCACAAGCCCGGATTCAGTACCCGCAAGTGGAGTAAAATTGAAGTTCCGGGAAGCTGGGAACTGCAAGGCTTCGATGCACCTATCTATACAGATACCCGTTATCCGTTCCCCCCCAATCCGCCCTACGTGCCTACCGACTACAATCCCGTAGGTGCTTATATCCGCGAGTTCACCGTCCCGGCTAGCTGGGAAGGCATGGACATCTTCCTTAATTTCGAAGGGGTGGAGTCTGCCTACTATGTATGGGTAAACGGCGAATTGGCAGGATATGCAGAAGACAGCCGCCTACCGTCGCACTTCAACATCACCCACCTGCTGAAGAAGGGCAACAATAAACTGGCTGTAAAAGTATTCCGTTATAGCGACGGTTCCTACCTGGAAGGCCAGGACTACTGGAAATACAGCGGCATCGAACGGAGTGTTTATCTCTACGCCCGCCCCCAGAGCCGCGTCAAGGACTTCCGGATGACAGCGGAACTGATAAACAACTACAAGGATGGCGAACTAAAGCTGGATGTATTCCTCCATCAGCCTAAAGCCGGAGAAACGGTGGAAGTGAAGGTAATGGACAGGGATAAGGTTATCTATGACCGGAAGAAGTCCATAGCCTCTGCCACGGACACCTTGTTTACCCAGCAGCAAGTCTTCCCGAATGCACGCACCTGGAATGCCGAAACACCGAACACCTACACGCTGGTAGTCAGCACCTTTGATGCACAAGGGAAACCGCAGGAATCCTTTACGCACCTTTTTGGCTTCCGTACCGTGGAAATGATGAACGGCATGCAGATGATTAACGGCCAGGCCGTCCTCTTCAAGGGGGTGAACCGTCACGAGCACGACCCGCACAAGGGACGTACCATCACCGTGGGGTCCATGATACACGACATCCAGCTGATGAAGCAGTTCAACCTGAACGGTGTACGCAACTGCCACTACCCGAACAACTATGCGTGGTACGAGCTTTGCACAGAATTCGGACTTTATATGGTAGACGAAGCCAACATCGAGAGCCATGGCATGATGTTCCACAAGGATGAGACCCTTGCCAACTATCCCGACTGGGAGGTGCCTTTCATGCAGCGGATGAGCCGTATGATTGCACGCGACCGCAACTACTCTGCCATCGTGACTTGGTCCATGGGCAACGAGTCGGGCTACGGCAAGCACTTCGAAACTCTGTATGACTATACCAAGAAGATAGACCCCACCCGTCCCGTACAATATGAAGGGGGTGGCTACAACTCCAAGAGCGACATCTATTGCCCCATGTACGCACGCATCTGGAGGTTGCGCCAACACGTGAACCAGCGTGATGCCCGCCCCATGATTCTCTGCGAATATGCCCATGCCATGGGTAACAGTGTAGGTAACTTCCAGGACTACTGGGACTTGATTTACAAGTACGACCAACTGCAAGGCGGTTTCATTTGGGACTGGGTGGACCAGACGTTTGCCATCAAGGACGAGAACCAGCGCGACATCTGGGCTTTTGGCGGCGACATGGGATTTGTAGGCGTCGTCAACGACTCCAACTTCTGTGCCAACGGCTTGATTGCTGCCGACCGCACCCCACACCCGCACATCTACGAAGTGAAGAAGGTATTGCAATATATCCATTTCGAACCGCTCGCCTTCACCCCGAACAAGATAAAGGTCACCAACTGGCACGATTTCATCGGATTGGAAGGATATACCCTCCGCTGGGCAGTGGAATGCGACGGCAAGACCGTTCAGGACGGTGAAATGGATTTCCCCAAGATTGCTCCCAGAAACTCTGCCAACATAGAATTGCCACTGAAAGCGCTGCCTGCCGACGGCAAGGAGTATTTCCTCACACTGCGTGCATTCACCAAGCACGAAGCGCCATTAGTACCGAAAGGACACGAGGTTGCCATCGAACAATGGGAATTGCCTTCTGCACCGTCAGCCAAAACCGTTCAGCCGGTGGAAGGAACGCTGACCGTAGACCGCAACAACGAAACACTGACCGTGAAAGGCAACAACTTCCAGGTAGCTTTCTCTACCCGAAACGGTGAAATGACAGAGTTGAACTACACCGGAAAGAATCTGATTAAGGAAGGGCTGCAACCCAACTTCTGGCGCCCGTTGACCGATAATGATATTCCAAATGGGCACCTGATACGCTGCGGCACCTGGAGAAACGCCGGACGCGATGCCAAACTGCAGAACATCGAAGTTGCAGAAGCCGGACAAACGGCTACTGTCACTGCGACCTACCGCATGGAAGAACAAGATGCTGATTTGCAGACTCTCTACAAAATCACTCCCGACGGCAAGGTTCAGGTAACCATGCACTTCACCCCCGGCAAGAAGCCATTGAGCGAGATGCCTCGTCTGGGCATGCGCATGATACTCCCTGCCGAATATGAAATGATGACCTGGTTGGGCCGTGGTCCGCAAGAGACGTACGCCGACCGCAAGACGGGAGCATTGATAGGCCTCTACAACGCCACGGTGTGGGAACAATTCCATCCGTATGTACGTGCCCAAGAGACGGCCAATCATTGTGACGTACGCTGGGTGGCCCTGCGCAATGCTGCCGGTGAAGGTCTGCTGGTAGTGGGCGAGGAACCGTTGAGCGTAAGCGCCTGGAACTTCCCGATGGAGGACATTGAATACCGTCCCTCACAGATGGAGCGCCGCCACGGTGGAAGCATCCAGAAGAAAGATATGATATGGCTCAACATCGACCACAAGCAGATGGGCGTAGGCGGTGACAATACCTGGGGAGCACAAGTTCATCCCGAGTACACCATCACTCCGCACGAATGGAAATACAGCTTCACGCTCGCCCCTCTCGCACCGGAGGATGATGCAGCGGAACAAGCGCACAAATAACCGTTAAATACCTCATTCATATGAAATACAAATTTATACGCATACTCTGCTTCACATTGTTGGCCGCAGGCATCGCAGCCTGCACCCCCGGCATGAAAAGCACTACGGAGAAACGGTATGCCTTCGCCGACATACTGGACATCTCCTACACTCCCGACACCCTGCACCGCTGCTATGGTTGGTTCACCGACGCCGGCTCGTGGATGGGCTTCACGCTGCCCGAACGGCAACAATGGGTCAACGGCTTCTGCGGCCCCTTCAGCCTCGATATGTTCCGCCGCCAGTGGATGGCACAGTCAGCCGCCGTCGTAAGCTTTGCCAAAGATACACAAGAGATTTTTGTTCCGGATTCCACTTGCTATTACCCCGGCGAGCTCTATATGTCGGCACATTCCACCCACGGGAGCATCACGCAACGGCTCAACTTCACAAGTGCCTCGACCGCCTTGCTGCGCATCGAAGCCGACACGGCTGAAGACCTGCTGCTCTCCGGTAGCCAATGGGGCAAAGACATCACCGTCAGCGTAGAACAGAACTCCGTCATCGCCCGTCATCCCAGTGGCGAAACCGTAACCGTGACCTTCACTCCTAATGTAGAGCTGGCCAAGACCGACAATAACTATACAGCCCTCGTCCGCTCTCCGCGCTACCCTGTCAACGTAGCCATCTCTTTCTTCACTTCCGAAAAAGAGATGACTGCCAACCTGCAAAACCTGCCGAGCCTGCTCAACAATCCCGCCCCCGCCCTGCAAGCCAATGCCGAACGTTGGGAAGGTTACCTCACCAAGATACTGCGCAAGGACATGAAGCCCGAATATGACCGTATCGCCGTGAAAGCCGTCACCACGCTCATCTCCAATTGGCGGACACACCGCGGTGGATTGCTTCACGAAGGTATCATCCCGAGCCATGCCGTAGGCTATTTCGTCGGCTTTTGGGCATGGGATAGCTGGCGCTTCAGTGCCGGAACCGCCAAATTCGACCCCGAACTGGCCAAGAACAACATCCGAGCCATGTTCGACTACCAGCAACCGGACGGCATGATTATCGACTGTATCTACACCGACCCCTCCGAGAACAATGCCCGTGACAGCAAGCCTCCCTTGGTATGCTGGGCTGTCGATGAAATATTTACCCATACGGGTGACACCGCCTTCGTTGCCGAGATGTATCCGCAACTGCTCTCCTATTATAGATGGTGGTACGAGAAGCGCGACCACAACCGCAATGGCATGTGCGAGTACGGTGCTACCGACGGAACACTGGAAGCTGCCGCCTGGGAAAGCGGCATGGACAACGCCATCCGTTTTGACGGCGCCGTGATGCTGAAAAACGAAGGCTACGAGGATGCCTGGAGTATGGATCAGGAGAGTGTGGACTTGAACGCTTATCTGGCACTGGAATGCAAACTGCTGAAGAAATTCTCCAGCCTGCTGAAGATACCTTTCGACGCACCGGACTACAGTAGCCAGGTAGCCGACTATTTCTTTGACAAGAACATCAACTTCTTCTGCGATCGCCGCCTGAAGGACGGTTCATTCATCGAAGAGCCGGGCTGCGAAGCCTACACTCCGTTGTGGACCCGGATTGCCACACAAGCGCAAGTGGACAGCATGCTGCCCATGCTTCAAGATACGGCAAAGTTCTCCACGTATATCCCCTTCCCGACCATTGCCGCCGACAATCCCAAATACAATCCGCGCGGCTACTGGCGTGGCCCCATCTGGCTGGACCAAACCTACTTTGCCATCCGCGGACTGCGCAACTACGGCTACAACCGGCTGGCAGATGAATATACGCTGCAAGTCTTCGACCGCCTGAGTGGGCTGAAAGAGGGTGCTCCCATCCACGAGAACTACGGAACCCATACCGGCGAACGCCTGAAAGCTCCCCATTTCAGCTGGAGCTCCTCACATCTGTTGATGATGTACGACGATTACGGTAAGTAAACCGGGATTCCATATATGTCATAACTCACCACAGATTACACAGATTCACGCAGATTTTTTTAGTTTATTGATATCTGACATATTTATCTGTGTGAATCTGTGTAATCTGTGGTGAGTTATGACACTTTCATGAAGAACAAAAGCGATATGATTATTATCGGTAAACCTGCACCGGAAGCTCTCCACGCAAAGCTCCCAGCGCATTCATTACCAATGCTTCCAATTCGTCTTCTCCGGGATAGACGTGGACGGGAGCAAGGAAAGACACGCGCTCCTGCAACCGCGAAGTGATGTACTCGGAATGTGCCATACCTCCCGTAAGCAGAATGGCGTCCACCTTGCCATAAAGCACAACAGCAGCACCGCCTATCTCCTTGGCAATGCGGTAAATCATGGCATCAAGCACCAAAGCGGCATGGGTGTCTCCCTCAGCGATGCGCCTCTCTATGGCGGGAATGTCGGTAGTACCCAAATGGGCGGCAAGTCCCGCCTTGCCGGAAATACGTTTCTTCAGTTCTTCGGTAGTGTAACGCCCCGAGTGACAAAGGTCTATCAGTTGCCCGGCGGGCAGGGTACCTGCACGTTCGGGCGAAAAAGGACCGAAACCGTCGAGGGCATTGGGCACGTCCACCGCACGGCCGTGGCGGTGGACTCCTACGGAAACGCCTCCACCCAAGTGACAGACAATCAGATTGAGGTCTTCGTAATGCACGGGAGCTTCGGGCTGCAGGGCACTACGCTCGGCAGCATAGCGCCGGGCGATGGCTCGCTGGTTCAAGGCGTGCCAGATGGTGATGCTGGGCATCAGAGGCGAACCGGTGATGCGTGCCACATCGTCCAGTTCGTCCACCACGCCGGGATCGGCTATGAAAGAGGGGCAGCCGGGCAGCATGGCGGCAAGTTCGTGGGCTATCAGACAACCTAAGTTGCAGGCGTGGGTACGCATGGCGTGGAGCATATCGTCCAACATGGCATCGTTCACGGCATACACACCGCCAGGAATGGGTTTCAACAATCCCCCACGGCCGACGATGGCATCGAACTTAAAGGGAATGTCATTGGCCTCCAGCGCTTCCAGCACCAAGTGCTTGCGGAATTCGAACTGGTCGATGATGCGGGGAAATTGGGAAAGCTCCTCCACCGAATGCCGGATGTTGAGTACCAGACGGGGAGTTTCATCCTCATAGACAGCAATTTTTGTCGAGGTGGAACCGGGATTTACTGCCAGTATTTTCATTGATTACGATTTACAAATTACGAACTACAAATTACTAATTACAATCAAGGTTCTTTCACCCCGCTGGTCAGGCAAGCCATGGCAATGCTGTAATATTTGGACAAACCGGAATCGCTACGCGACGGTAATACCACCGGACATGAGGGTCCTTGCAGCAACCCGGCCATATCGGCATGAGAAAACAGAGATACAGCCTTATAAAAAGCATTGCCCGATTCGATGTTTGGGAATATCAACACATCCGCCTCCCCGTCAATCGGTGATACAATGCCTTTGATGTTACCGCTCGTCTTCTCACAAGAGGTCTTCACATCCAGCGGGCCGTCGATGATGACATTGCCGAACTCTCCGGCTTCCGCCAGTTCTACAATATTCACATAGTCCAATGAATGGGGGAATTTGGCGCTAACCTTCTCCGTGCAATGAATCAGCGCGATGCGTGGCTGCTCTATCCCGAAATGGCGGCAAGTATGGATGGCATACCAAATCATTTCAATGCGCTGTTGCAGTGTCGGGCGGGGAATGACCGCAGCATCGGAGAAAAAGAGCAGTTTATCGTAAGTAGGTATCTGCATCACGGCCAGATGGGTCAGAATCTTTCCTTTAGGCAACAAACCATGTTCCTTGTCCAGAATGGCACGTAGCAAATTGTCGGTATTGATGATGCCTTTCATCAGGATGTCCGCTCCACCCTCGCGTACGATACGCACCGCCTCACGTGCAGCCTCATCGGAATCTTCTATATGCAAGGTACTGACATATTGAGGATATTTCTTCAAAGTGGGATATTTTTCCAATATGGCAGAATCGCCAATCATCAGAAATTCCGCAATCCCCTCCTCCAAGGCACGGGATATGGCATATTCTGTATTAGGGTCATTGGCACAGACTACCGCAATACGTTTCCTCTTATTCAAGGTTTTCAGGTGGGCTGTTAACTGGGCAAAGTTCCGTATCGGTTCCATAACGTTAGATTTTTAGCAAATATCTAAAAAAATGTCGAGAAATACAGCATTTGCCCCGTTGAAATTTTATATGTTTAATATCATTTTGATATGTTCACCACAGATTACACAGATTGACACGGATTTGAACAGAATTTGAATTACTCTGTTGATTATATATCATATATAACCTCCCTCTCTTCTGTTAAAAATCCGTGTTAATCTGTGATATCTGTGGTGAATTGTGTACTTTTGCCCAAAATAGATTGATAATATATATGGGTAGTCTTATTTTCCCTCCGTATCTGCAGGAAGGTGACCGTGTCATTGTTCTCTCCCCTTCCAGCAAGATTGACAAATCTTTCCTGAAAGGCGCCTACAAACGTTTGAAGTCCTGGGGGCTGGAAGTCGTATTCGCAAAGCACGCGGGGAGTTCCAACGGAACGTATGCAGGAAATATCCGGCAACGCCTCGAGGACCTGCAGGAAGCCATGGACGATGAAGAAGCCAAAGTCATATTCTGTAGTCGGGGCGGTTACGGAGCCGTGCATCTGATAGGCAAACTGGATTTTACCAAGTTCAGGCAGCATCCCAAATGGCTCATCGGATTCAGTGACATCACCGCCCTCCATAATCTGTTCCAGCAGAATGGCTTCGCGTCGTTGCACGCCCCCATGGCGCGCCATCTCACAGTAGAACCGGAAGACGACTTCTGCACACAAGCACTGAAGGATATACTATTCGGGCAGGCATTGGGAGGAACCGAAGCATTCAGTTATGTCTGCCCGGGGCACAAACTAAATCATAAGGGAGAGGGAAAAGGCGTGTTGCGCGGCGGCAATTTGTCTGTGTTCTACGGGCTGCGTGGTACTCCTTACGATATTCCCGCCGAAGGCACCATCCTCTTCATCGAAGATGTGGGAGAACGCCCACATGCGGTGGAACGCATGATGTACAATCTCAAACTGGGAGGTGTCCTCGACAAGCTTTCCGGCCTCATCATCGGACAATTCACCGAATACGAGGAGAACAAGTCCCTGGGAAAAGACCTATATGGCGCATTGGCCGATTTGGTGAAGGAATACGATTACCCGATATGTTTCGATTTTCCCGTCGGACATGTCAGCATGAATGTACCGCTGATAAACGGCGCTGCGGTAACACTGAAAGTTGGAAAGAAAGAAGTGAAACTAAGTTTTAATACAGAAAGAGAATGAAACGGAATTATACATTCATCCCGTTGCTGCTGTTGCTGATTGTAGCGATAGTGGCATGCAGCAACAACAGCAGCAAGTCTGCAGCCGATAATGACAGTGAGGGCGATGCGACCAAAGCGACTGTCCAAGTGCCTCAGTTCAGTGCAGACAGTGCATATCAATACATACAGACCCAAGCGGATTTTGGTCCGCGCGTGCCCAACACCGCCGCCCACAAAGCCTGCGGAGAATTCCTTGCCAAGAAGCTGGAAGAATTCGGCGCCAAAGTATACAACCAGCATGCCGACCTGGTGGCTTACGACAACACCATCCTGAAAGCGCGCAATGTTATCGGCGCCTATAATCCGGAAAGCAAAAGGCGTGTACTGCTCTGTGCCCATTGGGACAGCCGTCCTTATGCCGACCAGGATGCCGACAAGACGAAGCATCACAGCCCCATCCTGGGTGTGAACGATGGAGCCAGCGGTGTGGGCGTATTGCTCGAAGTGGCCCGCCAACTACAGCAGCAGGCTCCAGCCATAGGCATCGACATCATCTTCTTTGACGCCGAAGACTATGGCATCCCCTACTTCTATCAAGGTGCATACAAGAACGACACTTGGTGCCTGGGCTCGCAATATTGGGGACGAGTACCCCATGTAGACGGCTATAATGCCCGCTACGGCATCCTGCTCGACATGGTGGGTGGAAAGAACGCCACCTTCTACAAGGAACAGTTCTCTCAAAGAACCGCCGGTAAGTACGTGAACAAGATATGGAACACAGCCCACCGCCTGGGCTTCGGCAACTTCTTCCCCAAAGAAAAAGGCACCGAAGTGACAGACGACCATATGTATGTATACAACCTGCGGCAGATTCCCTGCGTAGACATCATCAACTATGACCCGAACTGCGACACCGGCTTCGGTGACTTCTGGCACACGATAGACGACACCATGGACATCATCGACAAGGGCACTCTCAACGCAGTGGGACAGACCTTGCTCGAAGTCATCTACAATGAGAAATAGACAATCAAATAGTAAATCGTAAATAGTAAATTCCATGATAAGTATCAACGAAGTACAAGATGAAGTAATTGCCGAATTCAATGATTTCGACGATTGGATGGACCGGTACCAACTTCTTATTGATTTAGGAAACGAGCAGGAACCGCTCGACGAAAAATACAAGACGGAACAAAACCTGATTGAAGGTTGCCAGAGCCGCGTATGGCTGCAGGCAGACGAAGTGGACGGAAAAATTATTTTCCAGGCCGAAAGCGACGCACTGATTGTGAAAGGAATCATTTCACTGCTTATCAAAGTACTCTCCGGGCACACACCGGATGAGATACTGAACGCCGACCTCTATTTCATTGATAAAATAGGACTGAAGGAACACTTGTCGCCCACCCGTAGCAACGGACTGCTGTCTATGGTAAAGCAGATGCGAATGTATGCGCTGGCCTTCAAAGCGAAAGACATCTAAAGGTTACGACCGACAATATATAAGCTAATAATCAGCAGATTATATTTACCGGATGTTTACCCTATAATGTAAAAGCCGTTACTCCAGAATGTAACGGTTTTTACATTATGAAGTAACGACGTTTACCATAGTATGTAAAGGCGTTTACCGTAGTATGTAAAGGCGTTTACCGTAGTATGTAAAGGTGTTTACTGTAGTACGTAAACGGAGTTTCTTAAGGCGGTAAGCATTTCAACCTCTACTTGCGCCTTCTTCTCCCTATTTATCCCTCCTTAAACTCCAGTATATCCCCCGGCTGGCAATCAAGTTCCTTACAGATTGCTTCCAGTGTAGAGAAACGGATGGCCTTAGCCTTTCCGGTTTTGAGAATAGAGAGATTGGCAGGCGTAATATCAATCTTCTCCGCCAGTTCGCCCAAAGATATCTTTCTTCGGGCCATCATTATGTCAAGGTTTACTATAATCATATAATTGTGTTCTATTTATCAATTATTCTTTTCCCACTCACACCACCAGTCAGTGTACCGTTTCGTCAACCGGTAATAACCATATATGCACAGATACATCCACGGCATTACAATATAGACTTTCCACTTCCCGTCAAAGGCCGGAAACAAGAGGAGAAAATAGACAATACTTGCCAACAATAAAACCGCCACAAGTCCGACAACGAAATACAGACCATATTTCACACTTTTCTTCATATCGCGCTCTTCACTTTTATTTAAATCGTCAACTCTTGTTCCTCACGCATACGAACTCCCATCTTAAAAAGATAGCCCATAAAGATGATGAAAACTCCCAATAACACGAATATCCGATAAGAAGTATCAGTCGGTACTCCTTCGGGAGTAAACCAGGAGAGAGTTACCTGAAAAAGCCCATTCAATGCTATCAGCACCCCAATGGTTTGTATCAAAGATGAATTCTGATAAACAAACACTTCCTCTTTCTTCACATTGCGGAGAATGAGAAAAATACACAAGCCACATATTGTCATCACCAGCATTGTTACTGATTCGGGTAATATGTGCCAGATAAAATTAGCAGTATCATCCTTTCCCAACTCATAGCACAATGTCAGATTACGAACAATGCCGCCACCAATACATAGTCCACAGAAATAAAACAGCACATTCATAATAAGCGCTATCCGTCTCTTTGGTTCCTTTGGTTCCTTTTGTTTCATAAGTGTCATAATCCCTCCTCTCACTTTTAAATAGTCAAGTCCTGTTCTTCCTTTATCTTCACCCCGGCGGCAAATATCTCGGTGAAAAGAATTATAATAACCAGGGATGTGAAATCCGTATCATGCGATGCAACCACTTCATAGCCCAGCAGAGCCACTTGCTTCACTGCTTCAAGATGATTCAGCCAATCGTGCAAAGTCATCAAGCCGTACAATGCAGCAAACGAATAAGTAAAGAAACGCAACCGGGCTACATTATCCGAAGTAAACACTTCCCGCTTTGAGATGGATACCAGCAAACGTATCAGACAATAGATTCCTACAAAGAAAGGAATGATGGCAAACATGGCAAAGAAGTTCACTATGGAACTCCAGACAGTGGGGACAATCACAGTGCCTATTCTCTTTACCTGATAAGGTACTGACTTATCGGCAAAACGATTCGTCAAGGAATCGACTGCTGTCGTTTCCAAAGGTCTTACATCCACATATACCTTATCAAATAAACCGGAATACTCCGGCTGTGGAGTTCCCGAATGCACATTTACACTATTGTAACCCTCAAGAAAACTATTCTTCATATCCACCCAGCCCGCTATCATCGCATAGGTAAACTCTGCAACAATGACCAATATAGCCAGGATACCCAATATACTTATCTTTTTCATAATCCTCCCCCCACATTAAACCGTTAAATCCTGCTCTTCCTTTATCTTCACGCCGATGGCGAATATCTCGGTGAACAATGCCAACAGCATATAATTGAACCAAGCATACTTGAAAGAATAAGGCAACACCTCGTATCCCTCCAGCTGCACTTGAGAAGCCAAGTCATGATAGATGCCCCATTGCTGCAACTCGAATAAAAGACTCACCGAAATCAGCGCATAGACAAAGATGCGCATCCGACGCACATTCTTGTGCACAAACACCTCGCCTTTCGTGGCAGTAAGCACCAGCCGCGCCACACTATAGAACCCGTAAAGCGCAAACAGTCCCGCAGGAAACAGCAAGAACGATACCCACCGCCACTTCGTACTACGGAAACCTTGCACCGATACCTCACTTGTATTGCAATACATGGGCGTATCCTGTGCCGCACTAATCAAAGTATCGGCAGGCAGCGTATCATCTGCCCGCACCAAAAGTGACACAGAGGGTAAGGCATGAAAATCCTTCTGGTCGCCCGCCTCATTCCAGCCGTCCATAAATCCACTAAACATATCCGTTACAACACTACCAATAAACACTACCAAAGCCAGGAAGGCACATACTCTGATTTTATTCATATCTCTGTCCGTTCTTCTTATTATTAAATCGTCAAATCCTGCTCTTCCTTCATTTTCAATCCAATGGCAAACACTTCACCTACAATCAGCGAACAAAGCCCAAGTACCAGCGTGGTAGTGCTCACCAATTCTGAGAGGCTCAGCTCGTAACCATGCAGCGAGAATACGGTATCGATACCTATAAAATCAAGATATGATGACGCAAAGGTACAGCAGAAGCTGACAACCAGTGCCATTCCCAATCGACGCAGCCGACGTACATTCCGCCAGTTGAAGATGTCGGACTTGTTGATAGAGATTATCAAGCGGATAAACAATACTACCGCCCAAAGGGAAAAGCCCAAATGCAGATATATCAGCAAATACTTTGCCACCACTTTCCCGACAGAATCATGAGAATCTACGCTGACCATCAACGAAGAGTAGGCTGCAGGCACATAACTCCTGCTTTTCTCATTGTAGACGGAATCCCTGAAGAAATCAAACGACTCCATGGAAGAAGGTATCAGGTTGACAACCTTTAGGTTCATCAGTTCCTTGTAGGCAGCAATGTCACTCCCTTTCTTTCCCAGCTCCAGTCCGGTCTGCGCCCCCATCTTGGCTCCCAGAAAGATATAGTACCCCTGCTCCAATACCGAGTAACTCAGTACAAGCATTACCACCAGGCAGAGAATGTTCAATCTTCTTTTCATAATTCAGTTGTTGTATTAGTATCAGATATATTATATTTATTCAGTTGTTTCAAGGAGAGTAGAAGCAACAATATGAAAACCACTGCCCAAACCAGTACATACGGGTTACTCAGCAGATGTGTCACATCCTCCATTTCAGGATGTTTCAGGCTCAGATAGACAGACAAGCCGTTATTCATGATATGTATCAGAATACATGCCATAAGACTCCGTGTCTTATAATAAAGCCAGGCAAGCAAGAAACCGATGAGGCAAGCACCTATTATCTGAACCGGATTCAGATGAAAGATACCAAATATCAACCCGGAAAACAAGATAGCCTTTGCCGGGCTATATCTGCGAAGCAGCTCCTTGGTAATGGCACCACGGAAAAGCAGTTCTTCCAGTACGGGTCCCAAAACAGAAATACAGAGAATACCCAGCCAACCGGATTGCAGTATATCAAATGTCTGGTCCAACAAATTGGGCAAAAAAGTAAGTTCGGACATCAGAAGACCTATTATACATATGGAAGTCATTCCGGCAAGCAGGCTCCATGCCAGATAAGGGACTGACACCGGAGAATACAGATGCTTGTCTCCCGTCAGGTAGTTCTTGCGCCACAAGTACAGTCCCATGAAAACAAAGCCCAGCAGCATGGTAGGCGCCACAGCAATCTGACCAGCCTTGTCCATGTCGAAAGTTCCATAAGCGAAATACGTATACAGCAGACAGAAAGGTCCTGCAAACAGTGCTCCTACAATCTGCATCAAAAAGTAAATCAATACTAGTTTTATTGCCGTTTTCATTGTTCTATTCGTCTAAAAGTTCGCAAAGATACACATTTTCTCTGTCAATCCGTCAAGCTGTGGCAACAAGTCCCATCAGCAGCACCATCACTGTAGAAAGTGACAATACCAATAGTGTAATACTCATGAATGCTCTTCTCATAACCTAAACCCCTCCCTCATTTCTATATTGTTCTTCATTTATTTTACTGCCAGGAGCAATACGTCTTCCTCCGCAGTGGCATGTTCCACCAACAGATTCCAGTCGTTGTCCTTCTTACTCCATTTGTAACTCAAGTAGTTGATGTCATCTCCCGCCTGCAGATAAACAGCTTTTTCCTTCACATCGGAGTAGGCATTCGTCTTGTTGTCCCACAAGGCATATTCCACATCCGTACCGGCTTCCGTATAATTGTAGTTCAAGCAATAGAAGCGTTCAAACGCCTGCTCAATCTCGTTCCATCTCAACGCCTCCTTCTGTATCGTACGCCCTTGGGCATCATAGGTGAAATTGTATTTCAAATGGTTCTGCAGAAACTTACCGTTCTCTACTTTATATACAATTTGGGACTCCACCTGATTTCCGTTCATCACTTCATTATAGGCAAAGTTTTCCTGGATATTACCACCAAAAGCATTTATCACTACTGTCACTACAAAAATTGTTGTCATTACTAAAGTTTTCATACCGTTATTGTTTTATTAGTTCTTTATTTTGTTTTTCGATAATCATTTATCGTTTTTCGATATGCAAATAAAAGGCCTTTTTTTGATATGACAAAGAAAAACAGAAAATATTTATCGAAAAACAATAAAAAAAACGCGTTTTACGATAAATATACAGAAAACAAACACTTCAAACGGGAAAATACATAGAACTGCAAGGGGATAAATGACCTCGCCTTATGTTTATAAAGAAAGAATGGATTTAATCTCCACCTCGTCACGGTGAAGCTGGGCAATAAGTTCTTCTATACTGTCGAATTTCAGTTCAGGACGGGTGCGGCGCACAAAGGAAAGACGCATCGGCTGCTGATAAATATCAGCATCAAACCGGAATATATGGACCTCAATACTGCGATCGGGTCCGTTCTCCAACGTAGGCCGGTAGCCAATGCTTAGCATACCGCCGTACTCCTTGCCTTCAACACAGACACGGACGGCATACACACCATCGCAGGGAATCAGCTTGTCAGGATCGGAAACACGGAGATTAGCCGTAGGGAAACCTATCTTACGCCCCACCTGATAGCCACCGACAACCGTACCGTCCAAAAAGAAATCATATCCCAGATACTCGGCAGCTTCCGAAACGTTTCCCTCCAGCAACAGACCGCGAATAGCCGAGGAGCTGACAGTAACCTCCGTTACCGATGTCTCCTTACTATAAGAATACGCGCGCGCAAGAAGCACCTCCATACCCAATTCGCGACCATAGTGCACATAGTCTTCAAAACCCTCGCTGCGGTTATGCCCGAAACGATGGTCGTACCCCACTACCAAAGCTTGTATCTGATAGCGATCCTTCAGTATGGACATGAATTCCCGTGCCGAAAGCCGGGCTATTTCAGGAGTAAAATCAAGCATCATGCAATAATCCACCCCAGTCTTGGCAAGCAGGGAAACTTTCTCATCACAAGTGGTCAATAACTTCGGATGATAATCGGCCTGCATCACTTTACGCGGATGTACCGGAAAAGTCACGACCGACGAAGCAAGCCCACGCCCGGCAGCTACCGCACACACTTGCTCTATCAGGTAGCGGTGTCCCCGATGTACTCCGTCAAAGAAACCGATAGTGGCTACACTTGGACGGGAACCAATGTCCGATGTTTCACAAAACAACTGCATGTCTCCAATCCTCGTGGGCCTTTGGCGTATAGGTAGAAATACCCAACGCCTCCGCTGTCCGGCAATTGGCCTCAGAATCGTCAATGAAAAGAGTCTCGTTGGGAAGAATACCGGTCTCATCCAGTACTTTCTGAAATATATCGGCATCCGGTTTTGCCATCTTCATCTCATAAGAGAGATAGATATGCTCAAAAAAGTCCTCCGCACGGAAAGCCTTGTAGCGAAACGCGTGCAGACACGACCATTGCCAATGGATTTCATTGGTGTTGCTCAGCAGATAGACCACATATTTTTTGCGCAGTTCCAACAGTAAATCCAATTTAAAAGTAGGAATACTCACTAGGAAACTGTTCCAGGCGTCATCTATCTGGGCATCAGTCACCGGTTTCCCTATCTTTCCACGAATCACTTCCCGGAACTCCGCACTGGTAATCAACCCTTTTTCATATTTCTGGAAGAAATCCTGCTGGTGATAGAGGTCCAACATGACTTCCACGTCCGGCAATCCCAGCTTTCTGAAATTCTCCAAACAGCGCTGGCGGTCCAAATCAATCAGAACTCCGCCAAAATCAATAATAAGGTTCTTGATTCCTCTTCTTTTCATCACTATTTCTGTGTTAAACGTCGGATAAGGCGAACCAGTTCACCTATCCACAAAACAAACGAAGTAGAAACGACAATCGTCATCCAAGTCATAAAATCGAGCGGCACTGTGCGGAATACAGCTCCACCAAACTGTACAATCAGTATCTGTCCGCCCAAAATGGCAAGTATAATCAGCTCCATGCCATAAGATTTGGAAATGCCCTTGAACGCCGAGTCCGAAGTGCCGAACACACGCGCATTGAACAAGTTCCAGAACTGAAGCATAACAAAGAATGTGAAGAACACAGTCAGCCGATAGGTAGTCATCCCTCCCTCCTCACTGTTAAACCAGAAGAGCATTCCCATAAGTAACACCAGGAAGGCAGTCCCCATTCCCAGAATGTAATACCTCATGGACTTGGTTATAATGAAATCCGTACTCTTACGCGGCTTTTCCTTCATCACGCTCTCACTGGGTGGAATGGACGCCAGGGCCAGGGCCGCAAACGTATCCATAATCAGGTTCACCCACAACATCTGCGTGACGGTCAAAGGAAGCGTCGTACCCACCAGTGAGCCCAGAAGAACGATAAACAAAGCCACAAAATTGATAGTCAGCTGAAAAACAATGAAACGCTGTATATTTTTATATAAAGAACGTCCCCACATCACGGCCGTGCCTATACTGTTGAAGGAGTCATCCAGCAGCGTGATGTCGCTGGCCTCCTTGGCAACGGAGGTTCCGGTACCCATCGAAAGTCCCACTTGCGCATGGTTCAGCGCAGGAGCATCATTCGTGCCGTCACCCGTCACAGCCACTACCGCACCTTTCTGCTGCAACAGTTGCACCAGACGCTGTTTGTCTGTGGGGCGTGCACGCGACATTATCTTCAAGTCCATCACACGGTCCAATGCCTCCTCATCCGTCAATTCGGCAAATGCAGCTCCCGTAATGCGGTTCTTTTCCGTATCCTCCGGTTTCCACAGACCAATCTGGCGTGCTATCTCGGTAGCCGTACCCGGTGTATCTCCCGTCACAATCTTCACTCCGATACCTGCCGACTGGCATTTGGCAACGGCCGCAGGCACATCCGGACGGATAGGGTCACTGATGGCAACCACACCGAGGAACGACAAGTCATTTTCAGCAACCAATGACACACAATCAGACGCTTCCGCATCATCCACAATCTTGAATGCAAAGCCAAGTGTACGCATAGCCATATTCTGATAGTTGAGCAACTGAGCCTCCACTGTAGAACGGTATTCCACCGCATCCACACGCTTGCCGTCCAACATGACATCCTTGCATTTACCCAAAACAATCTCGGGAGCTCCCTTCACATACAGCACCTTCTTCCCAATCAGGGGAGATTGCACCAGGGTAGCCATGAATTTCCTTTCCGTAGAGAAAGTCAGCTGGTCGATAACCGTAGCTTTCTCACGCAGTGCCAGGTAGTCGCATCCCTGACTGCTCAGCCAAAGCAGCAGTGCCACCTCCGTGGGATTACCCACCCCTTTCGGCTTCTCTCCAGTCACCTCTTCTTCCAGGAAAGCAGTGGAGTTAGCACTGATACCTTCCATTACCAGCTTGCTGAGGTCATCATTCCCCAGCTGCCCGTTATTCTTCAAACTATAGAAGTTGGGTTCATGCACCTGCATCAGATTTTGGGTCAATGTCCCGGTCTTGTCGGTACAAATCACTGTAATGGCTCCCATCGTCTCGCATGCATGCATCTTGCGCACCAGATTGTTGGTGGAGAGCATACGCCGCATGTTCAACGCCAGACTGAGTGTCACGCTCATCGGCAATCCTTCGGGCACAGCCACCACAATCAGGGTAACTGCCATCATAAAGTATTGCAAAGTAGCCTGCAAGGCCGGCAGCCAATCACGGAAGGTGTGGAATGAAGAAAAATCATAGACCAGTACCACATCCTTTACAAAGAAAATGAGAAAAGCCAGACCCGCTACGGAAAAGCCAATCTTTCCAATCAGATTGGCCAATTTGGTCAACTGAATATTCAGCGGAGTAGGTTCCGTATTCTGTTCGGTACTTTGACGTGCCACTTTACCGATTTCCGTAGCATCGCCCACAGCCTCCACACGCATGGTGCCATGTCCGTCCACCACCGTTGTACCGCGCAAAATGCGGTTGGAAGCATACGTAGCCTCTTCGTCAAAGTCAGCTTCTACGGTAGTTTTCGTCACTACCGGCTCACCGGTCAGATTCGATTCGTTCACTTGCAGGGAAATGGCTTCCAGCAATTCACCGTCCGCCGGAACCTCTTCACCGGTTTCCAGCACCACTATATCACCCACCACTACATCTTTACGGGGAATCTCCTGCACATGTCCGTTACGAATTACTTTCACCAAAGTTTCTTCGTTCACTGCATTCAGCAGGTCAAACTTCTTTCCGGCATCATACTCAAAGAAGAAACCGATACCGGTAGCCAGCAGAATGGCTACTATAATGCCGATAGTCTCGGCATATTCATTCTCTACAATGGAAATAATCAAAGAAAACAGAGCGGCAACCAGCAATACCCTTACTACGGGGTCCTCAAACTTCTCCAGATACAATTTCCATAAGGAAGGCCGTTTAGGAGGCGTCAATAAATTTACTCCATGTTCGTCGCGGCTCTTCCGCACTTGTTCGTCGGTCAGTCCGACATGATAATAATCATCCTTTATTGCAGTCATGCAAGTCTTTAGGTTTAATTTTGGAACGCAAAAATACAATAATAATCCGGGAAAACAATACCTATATAATGATTAGTGATTAATTGACTGTCATTGATTCTCTTTTTCCCTCACCAGTTTCGGTCTGGTTGCAGGCTCCCACGGCAATGTGAACCAGAAAGTCGAACCTGCCCCTTCTTCCGATTCCACGCCTATTTCGCCCCCCAATTTGCGGACAATGGTCTGGCAAATGGAGAGTCCCAGTCCGGTACCGTTCTTTTCCTGCTTCAGCTTGACGAAACGTTCAAAAACATGTGGCAACTTTTCCTGGGGAATACCGGTTCCCGTGTCTTTTACGTAGAAATAGAGACCTTCCTCATAGGGTCTGAATCCGAGGGTAATACTGCCTTCCTGGGTGAACTTCAGGGCATTCGTCATAAAATTGGATACCACTTGTGCAAGCCGGTTTCTGTCTGTATGCATGGTATATTCCTTCTCAGAAGCCTCCCGGACAATCTGCACTCCACTACCCAACTCGGCCACCCGCATACGGAACTGTTGTTCCAAATCGAACATCATCTGGTTGATGTCCACATTCGAGAACACAAATTCCAATGTTCCGGCTTCTATCTTCGAGAGGTCCAGAATATCAGCAATCAGCTGTTGCAGCATTTCATTGTTACTTTGCACAATTTCCAGGAACTGTGTCTTCTCCTCGTCTGTCGATGCAGAGGCCAGCAATTCCGAGAATCCGACAATTGCGTTCAGCGGGGTACGGATTTCATGGCTCATATTCGCCAGGAACACCGATTTGGAGCGGTCGGCATTCTCTGCCTTCTCACGTGCCAGTTTCAATTCAGCTTCCACTTGTTTCAGTCGGGTAATGTCATGCACGGTAATCACCATGCAGTCGCGGTCCTCAATCTCCATATACTCGCCGGAAACATAAGCATTGCATTCCGTAGTTCTGCCTTCGCTATCCCTAAGATTCAGAATAGCTGCCAAATCCGTGAAGTTCTTCTGCACCACAAAGGCATTCTCTATGGCATTCCGCACGGGGCAGTGCTCACACAAATCGTGAGTGCCGCAACCTCCTGCTGCCGACAAGGCATTGTTACAGCGCAGAATATCTCCTACCCGTCCGGTTTCGGCAGGCTTTACAGCTCCGGTAATATCGTAGTAATTGGTGTAGAATACAGTGAAGTCGCGGTTTATCAGCAGTACATAGGCGTGCAGATTCCGCATAATCGCCCTGAACAGCTTGTCGGTCATTTTCATAAAATGTTGTTTTAATAGAGAACAAAAAGGGCTTTTAAACGTTATTATAAGAGAATAAACCTAAAAAAAGAAATTTATGGAAAAGTACATTTGCACTGTATGCGATTATGTCTATGACCCTGAATTGGGCGACCCTGAAAATGGAATAGAACCGGGAACATCTTTCGAAGACCTTCCCGAAGATTGGGTTTGCCCCTTGTGTGGAGTAGGCAAAGAAGAATTTGAGAAAGCGCCCTAAGACGCTTTCTTTTCTTTTATATCGCTGCTGGCTTCCACTACATTCACCACATAGTCGCCCAGCTTTTCACATTCCGCAATGATGTCCATATAGTAAACACCCATCTGGTAATCATATTCCTTGTTGTTCACATCCAAGATATTCTGGTTCTTCAGCTGATTGCGGTAATTATTGATTTCGTTCTCCAAATTAAAGGACTTGTTCACATCCGCGCCTGCATGCTCCGGATGTTCCACCACGACAATCATCTGCTCCAAGGCATCATCCGTCAGCTTCATCATGAAATGGATATGCTCGTACTGCTTCTCGGTGAAATCCTGGTTGGTCTGGCGCTTGCGGTTGATGGTACGTGCCAGATTATAGCAGCTGTCGCCGATGCTCTCTATCTCCGTCACTTCACGCAGCATGGCACGTATCTGCAACTTACTTTCCGAACTCAGGCGCCCTTCGGACACTTGATTCAGATAATTGGCAATCTCCAGCTCCATGCTGTCACTGATATTCTCGTACTTCTCCACACGGCTGAACACTTTGTTGAAATCATCATCCTTCTCCGTATGCAGCAAGTCCTGCACCATTCCGAACATACGGCGGGTACGTTCGGCAAAGAGATGTATTTCCTTGCTTGCCTGCAGGATGGACAGCTCTGCCGTAGAAAGCATACCGCCCGAGATAAAACGCAAGCGATATTCCTCGTCCTGCTCCTTCATTGGAATAATGGCACAGACCGTACGTTCGATAAACTTCACGAACCATATCAATATCAGCACGTTGCAGATATTGAAGCAAGTATGGAATGCCGAAAGCTTGAAGGATACGGCCACAGCCGGATCTTTAGTACCCATCACGTTCTCTACGAACCATGACACAGCCTCGGTAAAGGGGGTGAAAAGACACAACACCCATATCACACCAAACACATTGAATACCAAATGAGCCAAAGCAGCCCTCCTCGCCTGCGTATTACCGGTCAGCGCCGCAAGGTTTGCCGTGATGGTTGTACCGATATTCTCTCCCAAAACCAGTGCTGCCCCCAATTCGAAACTAATCCAGCCGTTGGCGCACATAATAAGCGTAATGGCCATAGTTGCCGCAGATGCCTGCACAATCATGGTCAACACCGTACCGATACCCACAAAAAGGAGTATGGAGATAAAGCCCATGTCGGTATAGTCCTGCACAAATGACAGCATATCAGGATTTTGGCTCAAGTCAGGAGCATTGTTTTTCAAATAGGAAAGCCCCATGAACAAGAATGAGAAACCGAAAATAAATTCACCGACAGACTTGCGGTTACTTTTTTGAGAGAAGAGGAGAGGAATGCCGAAAGCAAGAAGAGGAAGAGCAAAGGCGGCAATGTCCACCTTGAAACCTAAAGCTGAAATAATCCATGCCGTAACAGTCGTACCGATATTAGCACCCATTATGACACCTATGGACTGTGAAAGCGTTAACAACCCCGCATTGACAAAACTTACAACCATCACCGTGGTTGCAGAGGAAGATTGTACAAGTGCTGTAATCAGCACGCCCGTCAACATACCGGTCACTCTGTTGGTTGTCATTGCGGTCAATATCTTCCGCAGTCTGTCACCGGCAAATTTTTGAAGCCCCTCACTCATAATCTTCATTCCGTAAAGAAACAGTGCCAATGAGCCGAGTAGCTTTAAAAAATCATAAAAAGAATATTCCATCTTTAATTATTTAAGGTGTTTCATTCCTTCACGTGTTATAATGTCCTATATTTAACGTGTCAACCCACTAAAAACGAGACATCATGAAACACATGTTACAAATTTGTTGCAAAAATAATAATATTTCTAAAGAATTCCCTATAGGGAGCTCACTTTTGGATATTTATTACGGTTTTAATCTAAATTTCCCCTATCAGGTAGTCAGTGCAAAGGTCAACAACCGTTCCGAAGGGCTGAATTTCCGTGTATACAACAATAAGGATGTAGAATTTCTCGACATACGCGACTCCTCAGGTATGCGCACCTATGTCCGTTCCCTCTGCTTCATTCTTTACAAAGCTGTCAGCGAGCTGTTTCCGGAAGGAAAACTGTTCGTAGAGCATCCGGTATCCAAAGGTTACTTCTGCAACCTGCGCATCGGCCGCCCCATAGAGCTGGAAGATGTGGCAGCCATCAAGAAGCGGATGCAGGAAATCATTGCCGAGAACATCCCCTACCACCGTGTAGAATGCCACACCACCGAGGCTGTACGCATCTTCAACGAACGGGGCATGAACGACAAAGTGAAGCTGCTGGAAACTTCCGGCTCGCTATATACCTATTACTACACACTGGGCGACACCGTAGACTACTACTACGGCAACCTGTTGCCCAGTACCGGATACATCTGGCTGTTCGATATCGTGAAGTATTACGACGGCCTGCTGCTACGCATCCCCAACCGGGCAAACCCAAATGTACTGGAAGAAGTGGTGAAACAAGAGAAAATGCTCGACGTATTCAAGGAACACCTGCGCTGGAATTACATTATGGGACTGGGCAACGTAGGCGACTTCAACATGGCTTGCGAGGAAGGCCATGCCACCGACCTCATCAACGTAGCCGAAGCCCTGCAGGAAAAAAAGATAGCCCAGATTGCCGATGACATCTACCACCGCGGCGAAAACGGAAACCGGGTGAAGCTCGTGCTCATCTCCGGCCCCTCGTCTTCCGGAAAAACCACTTTCAGCAAACGCCTCAGCGTGCAGCTGATGACCAACGGCCTGCGTCCTTACCCCATCTCGCTGGACAACTACTTCGTAGACCGTGAAGACACCCCGCGCGATGAGAACGGCAATTACGATTACGAATCGCTCTATGCCCTCGACCTTGAGCTCTTCAACACCCAATTACAAGCATTGCTCCGTGGCGAAGAAGTGGAGCTGCCCCGCTTCAACTTCAACCTCGGGAAGAAAGAGTACAAGGGAGACAAGCTGCGCATCGACGAGCATACCATCCTCATCCTGGAAGGAATCCATGCCCTGAACCCTGAACTGACACCACAGATTCCCGCCGCCAGCAAATACAAGATTTATGTATCCGCCCTGACCACCATCTCGCTGGACGACCACAACTGGATTCCCACCACGGACAACCGCCTGCTGCGCCGCATCATCCGCGACTTCAACTACCGCGGCTACTCGGCACAAGAGACCATTTCACGCTGGCCCAGTGTACGTGCCGGCGAGGACAAATGGATATTCCCCTACCAGGAAAATGCCGATGTCATGTTCAACTCCGCCCTCTTGTTCGAATTTGCCGTGCTCCGCTGCCACGCAGAGCCCATCCTTACCAGTGTTCCACGGAACTGTCCGGAATACGCAGAAGCCTACCGGTTGCTGAAATTCATCAAATATTTCACCCCCGTGCAGGACAAAGAAATTCCACCGACATCCTTATTGAGAGAATTTTTAGGAGGCAGTAGCTTCAAATACTAAGTTTTTATTCTAACTTTGTGAGCAAATAAAACAAACGTACACATGAAAAAAATTATTTCGATACTTCTCTTAGCGACTTTCTGCATCTTTACTCAACTCCATGCGCAAAACCGTGCAGACGAATTGATGAAACAAGCACAAGAAAATCTTACGAAAAAAGAATATATCAAAGCCCGCTATCTATTCCTGCAAGCCTACAATGCCTTTGCCACGCAAGACAAGTATGCCCAGGCAGTGGAATGCGGCGTCAATGCCAGCGCCCTCTACCATCGGGAGAATTACTATAAAGAAGCTTTTGAACTGCTGCGCGGTGCCGAGCAAGTGGTGGCAACCGGCGAACAGAAAACGGGCAAGGCCATGCCCAACCTACGTTTCCGCATCAACAAGGAACGCCTGCAGATGTACATCAACCTGAAAAATCCCGCACGCGCCAAGGAACAGCTGACCAAACTGGAAGAGACCGCCAAAGCCTCTCACAACGACTCTCTGAGCAACGACCTGCTTTATACGCAGGCCAACTATTACTACACCTTCGGTATGAATGCGCAAGGTGATGCCGCCACCAACCGCCTGATAGGGCAATATAAGGAACAGAAGAACTACGCCAAGGTAGACGAATGCTACAAGACTCTCATCAGCATTGCCCGCAAGGCAAACAATGCCGGACTGGTGGCTCGTACATACGACAAGTATATCCTCTGGACCGACTCCGTGAAAGCGCTTACCGCACAGGACGAACTGAACGTCCTGAAGAAGAAGTACGATGAAAGCCTGGCCACCATCCAGGAGAAGGACGACTCCTTGAGCGCCAAGCAATACATCATCATCGGACTCTGCGTACTGGCTGCCATCCTTGCCGCAGTCCTGATATTCGGTGCTATCGTATTGTTGCGCTTCATCGTCCTTACCCGCAAGCAGAAGAAAGCCATCGGTATCGCCAACGAGCACAACGAACTGAAAACAAAATTCATCCAAAACATCTCCGCCCAGATGGAACCGACACTGGACACGCTCGACGCTTCGCTGCCGGGAGTAAAGGCCCTGCATACATTCTCCAACCACATCCAGGAACTGTCCGAATTGGAGAACACCTTGTCCGAACCTTACGAAATGCAAGAGAAGAACATCTCCGCCTTCTGCGAGGCTATCATGGACAAGATTAAGGGAAAAACCCGGGAAGACGTTTCCCTGGCCGTCAATGCTCCAAAGCTGAATGTAAAAATCAATCCGGAGCAACTGGAACGCATACTGCTGCACCTTTTAGAGAACGCCGCCGAATACACTCCCGCCGGAGGCAAGATATGGCTCGACTTCAAGAAACGCGGTGCACACACGCATCAGTTCATCGTCAGCGACACCGGTTGCGGTGTTCCCGAAGAGCAACGCGAAAACATCTTCAAGCCCTTCACCGAAGTGAAGGACTTGACACTGGGCGACGGCTTGGGGCTTCCCATCTGCTCACTGATAGCCACCAAGATGAACGGCAGCCTGACACTGGATACCGGCTACAGCAAGGGGGCACGGTTTGTACTAGAACTGCATGCTTAACGGCAGGTTGGTACAGAATAGAGTGGAATTCAGCAGCAAGCGAGAAAGAAACAAGAAGTTATCAAACCTGCCCTCACTGCCCTCACCGCTTTTCTGAAATGCCCTGCTCATCGGCATTGCAGCGGCGAGTGAGAGCAAATAAAAAGAGTGAGGGCAAAATTTGCCCTCACTCTTTTCAGTTACCCGGTTACTTGCTGCCACTCCCCCTCAGTACGCACGGGCTTTCGTCCGCCTCTCCCCCGTCTTTTATTAAGAAAAGCATATACATTTCTTGTGCCAGACACAGTGTATTGACAACGGCTCACTATAGTGGTCTGTTCAGCTCACTGTAGTGGTCTGTCTTGTTCACCTTAGTGAGCCGACTTGTTCACTGTAGTGGAGCATTGGCAAATCAAAAGGTTTCTCGGAAGAAACACGCATGCGGAGCACAACGAAACCATAGCCTTTACATCCATACCGACCGTGCCATTGGCAGCCTGCACTGAAACGACAAGTTACAAAACGGCTAAAAAGCATGATAAACAGCACTCCTTCCGATACATGAGACATGTATCATGCAAAATGAGACAATTCACCTCAAAAATGAGACATGCTTTATTGCGCAATAGATAAAAATTGGCTAACTTTGCCATAAGCCCAAAAGCAAAAAGCATGAAACAAGTCTTGTATCTTACCGCTTCAACCGTATTCTTTGGAATAACAGGTACAACCATCCCCCCTCCCGCTCCTTATTCAATACCATCATAAATTAAAATCTTGTACTTATGAAGTATTTATGTATCATCCTTTTTCTGGCAATAAGCATTTCATCCTGCCAGCAGCAAGCCGTCAATGAAAAATGCGAGAAGAACATTATAGTATGTTTCGACCATTATCATCCTAAACCATACAAGACACCGGGAGGAATGGGACACATGCCGATGCCTAAAGTCCTCTATACCGACAGCATAGGAACTCTTGTGGAATACATGCCCAACAAAGATTCCGATACCCTGACCATCTATTCCACTGAATACTTCAAGGAGTTGGGCCTGAACTATGGAGATTTTGAGTTCAACTACTACCCATTAATGCAAG
This sequence comes from Bacteroides sp. AR20, assembly GCF_964250605.1. Taxonomy (NCBI): domain Bacteria; kingdom Pseudomonadati; phylum Bacteroidota; class Bacteroidia; order Bacteroidales; family Bacteroidaceae; genus Bacteroides; species Bacteroides sp. AR20. Next base: position 155,890 of record NZ_CAXUGK010000003.1, read on the forward strand.
GAGATACCGTTATTATTTCCATGGATAGCCTTGGCTACCCCATTTTAAGCAGCAAGCATCATCCCGGATATAGCAGAATCTATAACATGAACCATGAGTTGCGCAAAGGGAAGACCCATGCAGGACTGGAAGCAAAGACTTGTCTTGGGGGTGACTGGGTGCGGATTGCCAAATCGATTGATATAATACGGGCAAATAACTGGACTTCATTACTAATGGATTACTGCCCTTTGGATTCATTACAATCCATGTTCGACAGTTACAAGAAAAACTATACAGACACCATCGATTCCTTTAAAGAACAGCAGCTTATCTCAAGCGAGATACACGACCGTTATCAATGCCTGCTCAAGCTGAAAGACTATGAATCCCGGCGAATGCTGAATGAAGACACCGCCTTCTACCGCCAGATGGAGCCCGAAATAGCTGACAAATACATCCGTTATCCCTCCTACCGTGAATTTCTGGACTATTACCTTTGGTTCTTCAACCAGCATATCCCGACGATACGCAAATCCCAGGGAGGAAGCAAGGACTGGCGTCAAACCTTCGATGAGCTATCTGCGAAACCGTTCCAGCCAAAATCCAAGCAAGCCCTGCTTGAACGCTGCATCAAAGAAATCGGTGAGAACTTTTCGGCACAAGACGCAAACAGCTATCTTGACAAATATATCCACATCACCCAAGACACACTGCTGTCCGACAGGATAAGAGACCAATACAACTTGTCTGCCGATGCCGGCCAGCTATTGCTGAAGGACATTCACGGAAAGTCCACTAACCTGAACAGACTGCTGGAGAAGAACAGGGGAAAGGTCATTTATGTGGACTTTTGGGCAAGCTGGTGTGTGCCCTGCCGGGAAGAGATGCCTCCCTCGGCAAAGCTGAGAGAACTGTACAAGGGAAAAGATGTGGTATTCGTCTATCTCGCCTTCAAGGACCAGGAAAGCAGTTGGAAAATGGCGGTAGAGCAGGAGGGCTTATCAGAAGTACCCGACAATTTCTTCATCACAAATCCAAAGAACAGCAAAATGCTGGAAAAGCTAAAACTGGAATTAATTCCCCGATACATCATTTTCGACAAACAGGGCAATATTGTTGAAATGAATGCTCCGAGACCAAGTGACAAACAAGTGACAACAACAATAGACAAGTATTTAAAATGATACATCAGCAAAAGTTTGAAGTATAATTAAAACTTTTCGGTCTATGAACTTTCCACAAAGCCTGCCGCATTCTCACACAAGATGCAGCAGGCTTTATCATTCTATATCTTAATGGATTCAGCGCAATGCCTCCACCTCTTCCGGTGTCAGTGGAATTTTCTTGCCCAAGCGGCGCGCTCCCGTTTCGGTAATCAGATAATCCTCCTCATTGCGGATGCCACCGAAATTGCGGTATTCTTCCACCTTATCATAGTCAATGAAGTCCATAAACTTCTTCTCTCCCCTCCACAAATCAATCAACTCGGGGATGAAATAAATGCCCGGCTCAACCGTATGCACAAAGCCCGGTTCCAGAGGGATGGCAAGGCGCTGGCTCTTTCGGCCGAACTGCGTACTCTTGGGCTGGCCGTCATAGCCTACCCAAAGCTCGCCCAGGTTCTCCATATCGTGTACGTCCAGTCCCATCATGTGACCCAGCCCGTGAGGATAGAACAAGGCGTGCGCTCCTTCGCGCACGGCATCCTCGGCATTGCCCTTCATCAGGCCCAGCTCTTTCAGCCCTTCCACCATCACTTGGGCGGAAAGCTCGTACACCTTCATATAAGGAATGCCCGGACGGAGGGCTTTGACAGACTCTAAGTGCATGGCGTTCTGGATTTCGTAAACGGCACGCTGGCGTGGAGTAAAAGTTTTGTCCGCAGGCACGGTGGACGACATGTCGCCACAGTAACCCGAAGGAAGCTCTGCGCCGGCATCAATCAGGAAGAGGTCGCCCGGCCTTACTTTATTTCCATGATAGTGGTTGTGCAAAGTCTGGCCATTGACGGTGGCAATCGTGGCAAAAGACAACTCGCAGTTGTTCATCTCGGCGATGCGGTTCATTTCGGCCACAACCTCGTATTCGTACATGCCCGGACGAAGCACTTTCATTGCGGTAATGTGCATGTCTGCAGTCACGTCGCAGGCCTTTTCTATTTCTGCTATTTCTTCTGTCGACTTGTAGTTGCGCTGTGCCACCACCGCACGGATAAACGGCACGGACCCTTCCTGACGTGCTGGAGGAACACCCAGCCAATCCATCAGTTTCAACTTATGCTCGGCACGATAAGGGGGCAAATAATGGATGGTCTGTCCCTTCTGTACAGCCTTGTGCAGATAACCGACAATGTCGGCAAAAGGACGGGTTTCGGAAATGCCCACGGCGGAAGCCTTTTCGTGAAGGGTGGGCTGGGTACCCATCCATACAATATGGTCGATGGTCAGCTCATCACCGAAAATGATTTCCTTATCTTCGTCTATGTCGATGAGAGCCGACAACCCGGCAAACGACAAACCGAAATAATAGAGAAAAGTGGAATCCTGGCGGTAACGGAAAGTATTGTCCTCATAGTTCAACCCTTGTTCATCGTTACCCAAAAACAGTAATACTCCGGAGCCAATCGTTTTTTTCAGCCGGGCCCTGCGCTGCACATACGTTTCTTTAGCAAACATAACGTTCCATTTTTTAGTAGTTATGGAACAAAGATAGGAACAAAAAAGCAACCAAGCTCCCGTTTTCTTGTTAAATATCATAAGAGAAGGTTTCGCGTTCCCGAACTATTCACTATTTTTGCGGTAGAAATTTCCCTTATTCGTAATTTGTAATTTATAAAGTATGGCACAAGGCTCCCGACAAGTACAGACCCAAGCGCAACAGCAGATACAAACGCTGTCGCCGCAACAAATTCTGGTGGTAAAGCTGCTGGAACTTCCCGCCGTGGAACTAGAGGACCGCGTACGTGCCGAACTTCTGGAAAATCCGGCACTGGAAGAGGGTAAGGAGGATACTCCTGGCGACGAATACCCCGACACACCCGATGCGGAAACCGGCTCAGAAGATGGTGGAGACACTAGCTATGATTCTTTAAGCGATTATCTGAACGAAGACGATATCCCCGACTACAAGCTGCAGGAGAACAACCGCAGCAAAGGGGAGCAGGCAGAAGAAATTCCTTTCTCCGACGCCACCTCTTTCTATGAAACCTTGCGCCAGCAGCTCGGCGAGCAGGACTTGACTCCGCACCAGCGCGAACTGGCCGAATATCTCATCGGCTCGCTGGACGACGATGGCCTGCTGCGCAAATCGCTGGACAGTATCAGCGACGAACTCGCCATCTACGCCGGTATCGACGCTTCTCCCGAAGAGCTGGAAGAAGTATTGAAGATTATACAAGACTTCGACCCCGCCGGTCTGGGCGCCCGCACCCTACAAGAGTGCCTGCTCATCCAGATTCGACGTAAGGAAGCGCAACGGCCCATGCCCTCGCCTCCACAATACTATATAGAAGAAGATATTCTTACCCAGTGCTACGAAGAGTTCACCCGCAAGCATTGGGACAAGATTATGCAGAAATTAGGTATCAGCGAAGATACCCTGCAACAAGCCGTTAAGGAAATCTGCAAGCTGAATCCCCGTCCCGGTGCCTCGCTCGGCGAAGCCATCGGCAAGAACATGCAGCAGATTGTGCCCGACTTCCTGGTAGACACTTATGACGACGGTACCATCAACGTGACACTGAACAACCGCAACGTACCGGAATTGCGCATGAGCCGCGACTTCACCGAGATGGTGGAAGAACACACCAAGAACCGGGCCAATCAGTCTAAGGAGTCCCGCGAAGCCATGATGTTCCTCAAACAAAAAATGGATGCCGCACAAGGTTTCATCGATGCCGTGAAGCAACGCCAGAATACGCTGATGACTACCATGCAGGCCATCATAGACCTGCAACGTCCTTTCTTCCTCGAAGGAGACGAGTCATTACTCCGCCCCATGATTCTGAAAGATGTTGCCGAACGCACCGGGTTGGACATCTCGACCATCTCCCGTGTGAGCAACAGCAAGTATGTACAGACCAACTACGGCATCTACCCGCTGAAATTCTTCTTCAACGACGGCTACACAACCGAAGACGGCGAAGAGATGTCTGTACGCGAAATACGCAAGATACTCAAAGAGTGCATTGACAACGAGGACAAGAAAAAGCCTCTGACCGATGACGAACTGACCGAGTTGCTGAAGGAGAAAGGCTATCCCATAGCCCGCCGCACGGTGGCAAAGTATCGCCAACAGATGAATATCCCCGTGGCAAGACTGAGAAGATGAGAGAAAAGGATGAGCGATTAGGGATTAAGGTTTAAAGATTAGTGCATTCAAATAGTAAATTGTAAATAGTCAAATCGTAAATAAAATTAGGTTGTGGAAGAGCATATTATAGCAGATAAAACTTTAATCAGAACAGCGAAAGTGATTTCGGCGGTATTCACACCGTTCTCCATCCCTTTCCTGGCATTTCTGGTTCTGTTTATATTCTCGTACCTGCGCATCATGCCGTTGCAGTACAAGTTGATAGTATTGGGTGTGGTGTATTGCTTCACCATCCTGATGCCTACACTGACTATCTTCATCTTCCGCAAAATCAACGGTTTCAGTCCGGAAGAACTGGTGGAACGAAAAAGGAGATACATTCCCTTTATTCTGACCATCACTTCTTATGTATTCTGCCTGCTCATGATGCACCGGCTCAATATCCCGTGGTACATGACCGGTATCATACTCTCCGCCCTGGTAGTGATGATAATCTGCGTCATTGTCAACTTAAAATGGAAACTGAGCGAACACATGGCAGGCGCCGGAGCCGTAATTGGCGGACTGGTAGCTTTCAGTGCCTTGTTCAGCTACAATCCCGTATGGTGGCTATGCCTCTTTATACTGGTGGCTGGCGTGTTGGGCACCGCCCGCATCATCCTGCGACACCACACCCTGGGCGAAGTTATGGGAGGCTTTGCCGTAGGGCTTATCTGCTCGTTGCTGGTACTCCACCCGCTGAGCAACATACTGTTCCGAATCTTCCTCTTTTAAGAGCCTTGTTTAATTTTTAATTTTCAACTTTTAATTTACATAGTATCAACCCTTAAAAACTAATGATCATGAATTTCCCGACTAATGTAAAGTACACCAAAGAACACGAATGGATTCGCCTGGAAGGTGATGTAGCCTATGTAGGTATTACCGATTATGCACAAGAGCAACTGGGTGACATTGTGTTTGTCGACATCCCGACCGAAGGTGAAACATTGGCTGCCGACGAAGTGTTCGGTACCATCGAAGTAGTAAAAACCATATCAGACCTCTTCCTGCCCGTAGCCGGTGAGATTCTGGAGCAAAACGAAGCCCTTGCCGACCAGCCGGAACTGGTAAACCAGGACCCGTACGGCGAAGGCTGGCTCATCAAAATCAAACCCGCTGCTGATGCCGACTTCGACAGCCTGCTGGATGCCGAAGCCTACAAAGCGCTGATAAACGAATGAAATGAAAGGATTAGGGGTTAGCGATTAGCACCGGACGGAATGATAGCGCAGTCCCTAACCCCTAATCGTTAATCCCTAACCCTTATAAAATTAACCCTTTAATAATTTAAAGATTCATGTCTCCAATCGTTAGCATCATCATGGGTAGCACTTCCGACCTCCCCGTTATGGAGAAAGCCGCGCAATTGCTCAATGACCTGCATGTACCGTTCGAAATGAACGCTCTCTCTGCCCACCGCACACCGGAAGCAGTGGAGGAATTTGCCAAGAATGCCCGTCAACGCGGCATTAAAGTGATTATCGCTGCTGCCGGTATGGCTGCCGCCCTGCCCGGCGTCATTGCTGCCAATACCACACTGCCGGTAATCGGGGTTCCCGTAAAAGGGGCCGTACTCGATGGCGTAGATGCCCTCTACTCCATCATCCAGATGCCTCCGGGCATACCGGTAGCCACCGTTGCCATTAATGGTGCCATGAACGCTGCCATCCTTGCCGTACAAATGCTGGCATTGGGCGATTCCTCATTGGCCGAAACATTTGCCACCTACAAAGAAGGGCTGAAAAAGAAAATAGTCAAGGCAAATGAGGACTTGAAGGATGTGAAGTACGAATACAAAACCAATTGATTTACGATTGGATGATTTACGATGTACGATTGAAATTACTTCTTGGTATCTTCAATCGTACATCGTAAATCATCCAATCGTAAATCTTTTAATCCTTTAACTGTAAATATCATCGTGGATCTATTTAACTATTCCCGACGGGAAACGTCAGAAGTAAACATCGGAGCCACCCCTATGGGCGGCTCCAATCCTATCCGCATACAAAGTATGACGAACACCGCTACGCAGGACACAGAAGCCAGTGTAGCGCAAGCCAAACGTATTGTCGATGCCGGAGGAGAGTATGTACGCCTCACGGCCCAAGGCATCAAAGAGGCTGAAAACCTGATGAATATCAACATAGGCCTACGCCAGGACGGATATATGGTGCCGCTTGTCGCCGACATTCACTTCAACCCGAAGGTAGCTGACGTGGCAGCACAGTATGTAGAAAAAGTACGCATCAATCCGGGAAACTATGTGGATGCAGCACGTACTTTCAAACATTTGGAGTATACCGATGAAGAGTATGCCCAGGAGTTGCAGAAGATACACGACCGCTTTGTACCCTTCCTTAATATCTGCAAGGAGAACCATACTGCCATCCGCATCGGCGTAAACCACGGTTCATTATCCGACCGCATCATGTCGCGCTATGGCGATACACCGGAAGGCATGGTGGAATCTTGTATGGAGTTTCTGCGCATCTGCGTGCAAGAGAATTTCACGGATGTGGTCATTTCCATCAAGGCATCCAATACAGTGGTCATGGTAAAGACAGTACGCTTGCTGGCAGCCGTCATGGAGCAGGAAGGTATGCGATTCCCGCTGCATCTCGGTGTAACGGAAGCCGGAGACGGAGAAGACGGACGCATCAAATCGGCCTTGGGCATCGGCGCCCTGCTGGCAGACGGCTTGGGTGACACCATCCGGGTTTCCCTGAGCGAAGCTCCGGAGGCGGAAATCCCCGTAGCCCGCAAATTGGTGGACTATATCGTGCAGCGCCACGACCATCCTTATATCCCCGGAGCAGATGTGCCGGAATTCAATTATCTCTCTCCCACCCGCCGCGAGACTGCCGCCGTACACAATATCGGCGGAGACAATCTGCCCGTGGTCATTGCCGCACGCTTAGACGGGGACATGGACTTCAATCCGCAATTCATGCCGGACTATATCTATACGGGACGTTCCATCCCGGAACAACTTCCGGAAGGCATGCAATGCATCATCGATGCCGATGTCTGGATGGAGCACAGTAACGGCAGAACGGAACCGGACAATGCCTGGCCTGCCTTTAAAGGAGACCAGCTTCCTTTCCTAAGCAGCTGCGGCGCTTCCTTGAAATTCCTCTTCATCACGTATATGGGATTGAATGACGAAGCCATCGCCTGCCTGAAGTATCATCCGGAAGTCGTATTGGTTTCGCAAAGCAATCATCCCAACCGATTGGGAGAACAACGCGCCCTGGTACACCAGATGATGAAGGAAGGCCTGAAGAATCCGGTAGTCTTCTTTGAACACTACGCAGAGAGCGAATTGGAAAATCTGCAAATCAAAGCGGCGGCAGACATGGGAGCACTCATCTTCGACGGTCTGTGTGACGGTATCCTTCTCTTCAACCAAGGAGAAACCATAAGCGGCAAAGTAGTGGATGCCACTGCTTTCGGTATCCTGCAAGCCGGACGTGTACGTACCAGCAAGACCGAATACATCTCTTGTCCCGGCTGCGGACGCACCCTCTACGACCTGGAAAGTACCATTGCCCGTATCAAGGCAGCCACCGGCCATCTGAAAGGACTCAAGATAGGAATCATGGGATGCATTGTCAACGGCCCCGGAGAAATGGCAGACGCCGACTACGGCTATGTGGGCGCCGGACGAGGCAAAATCAGCCTCTACAAGAAGAAGGAGTGTATCGAAAAGAACATTCCCGAAGAAGAGGCGGTAGAAAAGCTGATAGAACTGATAAAAAGTAACGGAGATTACGCTGAAAGGACTTAAGTCTCAGCGCAGATATTCGTCAAAGTCCACCTCTCTGAACTTAAAGTTATGATGTTCGGAGGGGTGGTAGGCTTTATTCCAAGTCGAATAGGTCTTCACATCTATCTCCCTTGTCTTCCGGTTAAAAGTTACAATGCGTAAGTAGCCCTCACCTCCCAATCTACTGCCTTCCACACCACGCTGATAGTTTGCCAGCATCTGATACACTTTATTTCCCTCTTTCCCTATAGAGACCAGCGTGCCGACTCCGCTTTTCAAGACATGCCCACAAAAGACAGCTATCACATTGCGATGTTTGAGAAGCAATTTCTCCCAGATTCCAGCACCATCGTTCACTGTGCGCCCAGACTCTTTGCCGATGCCATATCCTTGAGGGCGCCACCAGTCTTTCCCGTCATGCAACGTACTGTCACAATACAAATAGGCGTGTGTATTCAATATGACAAGCTTATCCGGATGAATACCCACTATGGAATCGGCCCATTGCAGAGCCTCATCAGAAGGCCCGAATTCCAGATTCAAGACCAGCCAATCGGTATCGCCCGACCTAAGGTTTATGTAATAGTTATCCAATGTCTTTCCATCCGCACTGCCTCCCCAATAACTCTTCTGCTTATAGTCAGAAAGAGGGAAATACTTGTTGGCCATTGCAGTGTTATGCACGTCCGAAAACTTGCCGGGCTTACTGCCAATATCATGATTTCCCCACACGACAGAATAAGGTATTCCCGCTTGGCTGATACGATGAAAAGCTTTCTGCATATACGCCCATTCCACCGGAGAATTATCTTGTGTCAAATCTCCCACTTGGAACACGGCATCTATTTTCTTACGGTTGGCAACCAACCAGTCCACTTGCGAATCAAAGACCTCCGGACATTGTTCCAGATAAGTCTGCGTATCCGGTAAGACCACAAAAGTACTTACCCTACCAGAAGTGGTGCAAGAAGTAAAAAAAGCGCCCCCTAAAAAGAGCGCTCCGATAACAGACAATATCCTCATCATTTTTTCTTCTGATTAAACAGCCAACCCATAAACTCAGAATCATTGAACGCCGGTGTCCAGCTGCCATGATTGACTCCGGGGAATTCGATATACTCAACATCGGCACCAGCAGCCTTCAAGGCCTTGTAAGCCTGACGCGAACCTTCTACCGGAACAATGTTATCGGCATCTCCGTGATAAATACGGAACTTCACGTCTTTGGCGGCAGAAAGCCTTGCCGGATTCACAATACCGCAGATGGGAACGGCTGCGGCAAAAACTTCGGGATAACGTATCGCCAAATCAAACGTCCCCATACCGCCCATGGAAAGTCCCATCACATAAATCCGGTCTTTATCCACCTGGGGCATAGCCAAATAGGTATCCAGCAACTCCTTCAATGTGCGGAATATACGCGTAGGCTCCTGTACCTCGGGCATTTCTCCAGGTACAAACGACTTGGGACGACCCACATAAGCCCAATAATCTTCCTTAGGACACTGGGGAGCCAATACAAAAGCCGGATATTCCTCTCTGTTCACCGGATTGAGCCACATCTGCCCACCATGCACCAATTGCTTCTGATTATCATCTCCTCGTTCGCCCGCACCATGCAGAAAAAGCACCAACGGATATTTCTTCCCTGCCTTTTCTGCTTCGGGACGCAGCAAACGGTACTTCAACGAATCTCCCTGCGAAGAGACATACACTTTCTTTTCATACTCTCCATACAACTCCTGCGCATACATACACACAGACATCAACAGCATCAAGGCTGTACAAACTATATTCTTCATATTTTATAAAATTAATGTTCAATCAAGAAGTTTACTATCTCACTTTTCTTATATCCTACCCGGAAAGCCTGCACTGCCACCCGGTCTCCTTTACGGACAGCAAACGGCTCAACATATAGACTCCAATGTTTCTCTCCATTCCGTCCCCGACCATTCAACTGATAGGCATAAGAGACTCCAGGAGTGGAACACTCCAGCTTGACCTGCCCCCCTCTGTACAATCTGCGGAGCTGACACGAGCGGCTGTACACCGTCCGGCCACATAGTTTATACTATTTCCGGTTCTGTCAGCGGACGACATTGCCAATATTTCCTTTCCCACTGCCGATACACCTTCCGCAAACGGTCAATGTCTTTCCGGTAAGCCGAATCATTAATCAGATTGCACATCTCATGAGGGTCTTTCTCCAAATCATAGAACTCTTCACGCTGACGGGGCCAGACAAACCAGCTTTCTTGATTCTCATCGAGTGCGCCTTCTTCATGGAGTTGAAGCATACGGCGCATCATCGGCATGTTCAGACGAAATCCTACCGGCTGATAGCCGGGCTGATTGGGAGTATAATTACAGATATAACGATAACGGCAATCGCGCACGCCCCCCTGCTGGTCATAGCACTTATCCATACGGTCACGTGCGGCAAAAACATAGCGCCGCGATGGCGAAGCATATTTCCCAGCAAATGCCTTGCCATCCATATAGGCAGGAGGCTTGATACCCGCCAATGAAAGAATCGTGGGTGGAATGTCAATGACACTGCGAAGTCCATCATCAATACTGCCGGCCAATCGTCCGTCCGGATAACGGATAATGAGAGGAATATGGGTACCAACCTCTGTTATTTCACGTTTCTGCCGAGGAAGCGGTCCGCCATTATCCGAATAAAAGATAAGAATAGTATTATCCCACTCGCCTGCAGCCTTCAGTTCATCAATCATCTGGCGGACAAAACAGTCCATGCGGTAAATATTGCTGTACATGACAGCTATGTCGCGGCGCACAATGCTGTCCTCAGGATAATAGGGAGGCAGTACCACATCGTCGGGAGAGACGTATAGCGTATCCTTTGCACTTTCCCATACCTTCTGCTCATGCGAAGCAAGGGTATTGAATATAGCGAAAAAAGGCATTCCCTTAGGACGATTGCGCCAATGCGCCTGCCTACCGCATTCGTCCCAAGCTGTCAAAGGCGATAGAAACTGATAGTCGGTCTTCGGATTGTTCGTACAATAATAACCAGCGGCACGCAACAGCTCAGTATAGCATTTAATTCCTTCAGACAACACAATATCGTAACCGGTTACTGCTGGCGGACGTGCAATCTGCCCCCCTTGCGTACGCATATAATTAGCTTTAATATGTGTGGGATACATTCCCGTGATGAGTGCCGCACGCGAAGGAGCACTGACACCCACTGTCCCGTAAAGGCTGGTATAGCGTACGCCCTCTGCCGCAAGGGCGTCAATAGTGGGAGTCACTGCCACACTGTCACCAAAACAGCGTAGCCAAGGACTGATGTCTTCGCATACCACACAAACAATGTTGGGACGAACAACCTCGCCATCCTCTGCAGCAGAAACAGAAGTTCCACCGGCCTTTACTCCCTGCGATACAGCACAAGCTGCCCAAACGGTACCACCACACAAAAAAGAGTGTATTATCTGTTTCATTATTACTCAATTTACATAATCAGTGAGCCTCTCGAAGAAAGACACGTTGCGAAATACCATTTTCATTAAACGATTCGATGGCAAAATAATATTTTTGTCCCACCGTGAGGGCACGTAAGTCTAATGAATTATCGCCATATACCATCCACGAACTATACAATTTATCAAGAGCAACACCCCACAATACATTATAGCCTTGCGCACCCTTCACCGCTTTCCAAGAAATGCGGGCATTACGTTCGTCCGCTTCACGCACTACCGTAAAACCTTTTACCGTAGCCGGTTTTTTCCCACGTCCCAAACCGAACACGCGAATATCCCCCATTGCCAGATTCTTGCCCGGCACGTAATGGTGGCGATAACGAATATAGCGTGCTTCTATCGGTTGATCCAGTTCTATGTAATTATGAGGGGCATCACGGAAACTGTTGCGATAGTCCACCAATACCCGCCAACGGGCACCATCCACCGAAGCTTCTACAAGATAGCGTTGCCGGAGGTTTGGCATACGTCCCCAAAATCCGGTTTCCTCATAGTCAAAGAAATTCAGTTGCAAGGCATACACGTCACTCACTTCTTCAAGGTCTATCTCCACCCATTGCTTATCGTCATTTTTTTCGGCCACCCAGAAGGTTTTCAAGTTCTCGTCCGTCACATTTTCCACCGGATAACTTTCTAATTGCGAAGAAGCCTTCACGGGTTTGCCATAAGAAAGCAACATCCAGCCCCGGAAACCACCGCTTGTCGTCTGTCGCGAAACCTGGTCGGGAGAATAATGAGGATAATCGCCAAAGTAAGTGTCGGAGTACATCGCACCGTCTTCGTCAAAAAATGTAGGAAACATACAAAGCCTACGCTCAAACTTATAATTAATGGACAGATGAATCGTACCGAAATGCCAGTAAATTCCTCCGGGACCACAAACCGTACTTCCATGCCCGGCACCGGTAGCAAATCCTCCCGGCTTGTAACAAAACGGATTATGAGCCGCATACTCGAAAGGCCCCAAAGGAGATTTTCCTACATAAACACCGTCACCATACACATTGAACTGAGTGCCCGGAGCGGCATATTGCAAATAATATTTCCCATTGTGTTTCGTCATCCACGCACCCTCGATGAATGGTTTGATGTCACTGGTATGATTTTCGCCAAAACGTTCCCACCCATGAATGTCAGGACGGAGAAAGAGCAGTGAATCCGGCTTTTTCGCTATCGGCAGGAATTTATTCTTCATATCAAGTTCCTTACCACGGATAGGCCAACGGTTGGAAGACCCCCAATACATATAAGCACGTTCATCATCATCAATGAAAAGGGCAGGATCCTGAAGGTCGTGGAGCACCGATGGCACTGCCTTCCAGTCCCCCCGTTTGGGATTATCGGTATACAGTATGCTCATGGCTCCGGATGGATTCCCACAAACATAGAGTACGGAATCTTTATAATTATGGGCAGCAGGAGCATTGCAACCTTCGAAATACCATTTTTCGGGAGTAATAAAGTCCCAATTCAGCAAGTCCTTGGAATGCCAATAACCCCAGGAACGGGTAACGAACATATAATACTCCCCCCGAAACTCCACTACGGCAGGGTCGGCACCCGAACGATAGGACTTGCCCAAATGGGAATTGTGAAAAGGATAAGTATAGTCCAGATTAAGAGGGTTACAGTAGGTAGTAGTACGATATTGTGCATGTAATGAACCGACGAACAACAACATCAACCAAGCGATGCAATACGACTTTTTATCCATAGTTTTATTAAGCTGACAATAAACAAAATACACATAAAACGACAAATAAGGGTGTGTCAAAACGGTTGATGGCACACCCTCATTTTACAACACATTATTTCACTTCTTTTACGACAGAAATTTGAGATACACCGTTTTCATTGAAAGATTCGATAGCAAAATAATATTTCTGGTCGGTAGAAAGACATTTCATCAGATGCCTACACTCGTCACCATACACCATCCAAGAACTGTAAAGCTTGTCCGGCGCAATACCCCAAAGGATGTTGTATCCTTGTGCACCTTTCACCGGTTTCCAAGTCAGCGTGATGTCACGGCGATCTTCGTGACGGCGAGGGTCAAATGTCTTCACTTGAGCAGGCGCCTTACCTTCGCCCAGACCGAAAATACGGATGGCAGAAATGGAAAGGTGCGGTGTGGGAACATGGATGTTTTTGTAACGTACATAACGTACCCGGGCAGGGATTTCCAGTTCCACATAATCGTGCGGAGTGTCTTTGAAACTGTTGCTACGGTTGACAAGACGTATCCAGTTGACGCCATCTACGGAACCTTCGATAGTGTAACGGTGGCGCAAATCGGGATAACGACCATACATATCACTCTTATAATCGTTGTAATTCACCTGAATAGCGTTTACAGTGGCAGGTGCCTGAAGGTCTATCTCCACCCACTGCGTTTCATCGTTGGAAGAAGCCAGCCAATAGGTCTTGCAATTCTCGTCCGTCAATCCGGCAGCTGTATGACCCTCTACAGCCGAAGAACCTCTGGCAGGCTTGTTGTAAGAAAGAAGCATCCAGCCGCGGAACTCCCCTTTCTTTCCCGGCACAGTAGGTGCATAACGGGGATAATCTCCAAAACGGGTGTCACAATACATGATGCCGTCTTCGTCAAAATAAGTAGGGAACATGCAGAGACGGCGTTCCCAGTGCATATTAATGGGCAGAGCCATAGAACCGAAATGCCAATATTGCCTACCTGGTCCGAGCACCGTACTTCCATGACCGGCACCGTTGATATAACCGCCAGGCTTATAGGAAATGGGGTTATGTTTCTGATAGGTATAAGGTCCCATCGGATGGTCGGCCACATATACACCATCGGCATATACATTGAACTGAGTGCCCGGAGCGGCATATTGCATGTAATACCTCCCGTTGTGCTTTGTCAACCACGGTCCTTCGATATAGCCGCCCAGCACGGTATCGGCATGATTTTCTCCAAAACGTTCCCAACCATGTTTCTCTGGGTCGAGATTGAAAAGTTCCAGCTTCTCGCCTTCTTGTATGAAACGATGGTTCTTGTTGAGCTTCATGCCGCGAATGGGCCACTTGTTGGAAGAGCCCCAGAACATGTAAGCACTGCCGTCATCATCAAGAAAAAGGTCAGGGTCTTGCAAGTTGGTGATGATTGCAGGAGTGGCTTTCCAGTTACCCGACTTGGGGTTGTCGGTATAAAGCACACTCATCACACCCGAAGGATCGCCACAGACATAAAGTACTGAATCCTTGTAGTTATGTGCCGCCGGAGCGTTACAACCTTGTGGATACCAGTTTTCCCCCGGATTGATAAAATTCCAGTTTTGCAAATCCGTAGAATGCCAGTAGCCGTGCGTACGGGTAACGAACATATAATATTCTCCACGAAACTCTACTACGGCAGGGTCGGCACCCGAGCGGTAGGAGATATCTTTCGAAGAATTGTATATCATATAGGTATAGTCTACATTCAGCGGATTACAATAAGTATCCATGCGCATGTCCTGCGCCAAAAGGGGAGACGCCAAGCATAATAATGCCAGCAGCAGATTAGTAATCAGTCTTCTCATTATCTTTTATCTTTATTATCAGGTTATTAATGTTCAATATGTCTTCCGGTAGCTTTTCAGCGGCATAACTCCTGCGGCACATCGTATTCTTTTTGCAAGCGTGCCAGTTCAGCCTTCAGTTCGGTGGTAATCTTCTCCATTCCCTTCTTCCCATAAAGATTGTGCATTTCTTCAGGGTCTGTCTTGAGATCATAAAGTTCCCAATTGTCATCCACGTAGAAGTGCATCAGCTTGTAGCGTTCCATCTTCACACCGTAATGGGCACGCACGCTGTGGAAGCCGGGAAACTCATAATAGTGATAGTACAAGGACTTACGCCAGTCGCGCGGTGTCTTACCTTTTTCCACCAGTTCCTTGAACGAAACGCCCTGCATGTCCTGCGGAATGGAGATGCCGCACATATCAAGGAAAGTAGGAGCAAAGTCGATGTTCTGGGTCAGACCTGTAACTTGCGTACCCGGTTTGATATGTCCCGGCCAGCGCATCACCATCGGCATACCAAAAGACTCTTCGTACATGAAACGCTTGTCAAACCAGCCATGTTCGCCCAAGTAGAAGCCTTGATCGGTGGTATAGACTACAATCGTATTCTTGTCCAACCCCGTACGTTTGAGATAGTCCAGTATCTCGCCCACACTCTCGTCCACACTTGCTACACAAGCCATGTAGTCTTGCAGGTAACGTTGGTATTTCCATTCAGCCACTTCCTTAAATGAACGTGGCTTGGAATAGAACTTATTATTTCGATCGCGGTAAGCATCAAGGAAACGGCGGCGTTCTTCCGGTGTCATTGTTCCCATGAAAGCGTGCGGCCAAGGGTCAAAGAGCAGGCTGTCGCTATCGATACCCGCAACCATCTTCAAATCGTGACCTTCGTACATGTCACGGTATATATTCATCTTCTGCATCTGTGCTGCGTAACGTCCCTCATAGGCATCGTAATAATTATCGGGAAGCGGGAACTTGGCGTGTTCATACAAACGATAATGCCGTTCGGCAGGTACCCAATTGCGGTGAATGGCTTTGTGGTGCATCATCAGGAAGAACGGCTTGTTCTTGTCACGACCGTTGTCCATCCATTCCTCACAATATTGAGTGATGAGGTCGGTCACATATCCTTTATGAATAGTAGTGTCCCCCTCGGTAATGAACTGTGGGTTACAGTATTCGCCTTGGTCATTGAGAATCATCCAATGGTCAAATCCCGTCGGCTTGGAAATAAGATGCCATTTACCGATGACGGCAGTCTCATAGCCGCCTTGTTGCAACAGTTTAGGCAACGTCTGCTGAGAGCCGTCGAAACCTAGTGCCCAATTCTTCATGAAGCCGTTCTTATGGCTATGCTTGCCAGTAAGTATCGCGGCGCGACTGGGGCCTGAAATAGAATTGCAGCAATAATTATTCCAGAACACAGCTCCTTCCTGCCCGATACGGTCAATATTAGGAGTAGGTGCCACTTTACCTATAGGATGACCATAGATACTCATAGCCTGCTGTGCATGGTCATCACTCATGATAAAAATAATGTTAGGACGTTCACCGTCTTGTCTGCTTTGTTCCTGAGCCTGAACAGCAGGAACCAATGGAAGCATGGCAAGTCCTAAAGATAGTTTATGATTCATCATCTTCAATGATTTATAAGATTTTTCAATTTATCATATCAACGTAAAAACAGATTCATTCCGCTCATCTGCCGACGATGTTCCTACCCAGAGCCGGAATTCCCCCGGTTCCACCTGCATCTTCATATCAGCACCACAAAAGGCAAGGTCTTCTTCAGTCAGCACAAATGTCAGAGACTTCTTCTCGCCAGCCTTGAGATACAGCTTTTGAAAACCCTTCAATTCTTTCACCGGACGAGTCACACTTCCCACAAGATCGCGAATATAAAGCTGTACCACCTCTTCACCACCGACTTTACCGATATTGGCTACATCCACTGTAACGGTAAGTGTTTCCCCCTTTTTCAGCTCCTCCTTGTCCAATTTCAAGTTATCCACCTCAAAGCTAGTATAACTTAAGCCATATCCAAAAGGATAAAGCGGAGAATTGGGACAGTCAATATAAGAAGACTTGTAGTCCATCTTCGGATTGTCCGGAGGAAGCGGTCGTCCGGTGTTCTTGTGGTTATAGTAAAGCGGGAGCTGCCCCACCGAACGTGGAAAACTCATTGTCAGCTTTCCGGCAGGATTATAGTCGCCTGCGATGACATCGGCAATGGCATGACCACCCATCGTGCCCGGATACCAGGCTTCGAGAATAGCATCCATATTCTCGTCCTCCCAAGTAAGTTCCAGCGGACGACCGTTCATCAATACCAATCCGATGGGCTTACCCGTTTTCTTAAGTTCCTTCAGCAAGTCGCGCTGCGAAGCAGGCAGGGTGATGTCCGTGCGGCAAGCAGCCTCGGCACTCCAGTTCTGGTCTTCACCGGCAGCAACCAGAATGACATCTGCCTGACGAGCCACGGACACAGCTTGTGCAAATCCTGCAGTTCCAGGCTTGCGAAGATTGCAGCCTTCGGCATAAAGAAAACGTACGTTCGAGTTTCCGTACTTTTTTTCCAACCCTTCAAAAAGAGTGACACTCCGTTGACGGTCTCCCCGTCCACCCCAACCACCGTTCACACTGTTACGTTCTTTCACCATAGGACCTATCAAGGCTACAGTCTTACGTTCGGAGGGTTGTATCGGGAAAAAGTTATTCTCATTCTTCAACAATACTACCGACTTACGAGCAGCATCGCGCGCTGCTTCCAAGAACTCGGGTTTCATGATAGTAGCCTTCTCACGCTCCTCATTCAGATAGCGGTAAGGATCGTCCATAATGCCTAAAAGGAATTTCATCTCCAGAATGCGGCGTACGGCATTATCAATGGTTTCTTCGTTCACCTTGCCCTCTTTCACGGCTTGCAGCAGATGTGCATGAAACACACCTCCGGTCATATCCATCTCGATGCCCGCATTGGCAGCCAACTCGGCGGCATGAGCCTCGTCGCGTGCCACGCCGTGGGGAACAAGCTCATTGATAGCCGTATAATCCGTCACTACAAAACCGTTGAACCCCCACTCATCGCAAAGCACATCCTGATAAAGGAATTTACTGGAAGTGCAAGGCACACCGGAAATCTCATTGAAGGCAGTCATGAAAGTAGCCACACCCGCATCTTTGGCAGCCTTGAAAGGCGGGAAATAAATATCGCGCAAAGAGCGCTCGGACACATCAGTCGTATTATAATCACGACCTGCTTCAGCAGCACCATATGCACAGAAGTGTTTGGCGCAAGCCAGCATCTTGTCCAGCCGCATCAAGTCTTCGGGCTTCTCACCCTGGAAACCACGTACACGTGCGGCAGAGAGCAATGAACCCAGATAAGGATCCTCACCAGAGCCTTCCATTACCCGTCCCCAACGTGCATCACGTGAAATGTCCACCATGGGGGCAAAAGTCCAGTTAACACCCACTGCCGAAGCTTCGGCAGCGGCAATGGACGCACTTCTTTCTGCCAGTTCGGCGTCCCAGGCACACGACTCGGCCAAAGGAATAGGGAATATCGTTTTAAAACCGTGTATCACATCGAAAGCAAAGAGCACTGGAATCTTCAACCGGGATTCCGCTAGCGCCGTCTCTTGTGTCTTGCGGATGGCGGCAGAAGAAGTGGCATGGAAAAGACTACCTATGTATCCTTTCTTCAATAGAGGTTCAATGTCCGTATTTACTTGCGGACCGGTCACAATATCGCTCTTGGCAGAATATTGGGTCATCTGACCTATTTTCTCTTCAAGTGTCATCAAGGCAAGTACAGAATCGACACGCTCTTCTATCCGTTTGTCACCGCTGTAACTCTGCCAATCACCGGCTCCTGAAGTACATGCCATACCCACAGAAAGTATCAGGGCAGCTCCAATCAATAATTTCTTTTTCATAGTAAATGCTTTTATAGTTTTAAGATAGCCATTACGGGAGCATGATCGGAGAGATAGCCGTTGTCCGGCTTATCATCAATGGTTCGGTAACGCTCCACCTCTACAGCACCTTTTATAAAAATAAAATCTATCAACCTACGTTTCTCTACCGGGATGCGCCCGAAGTCATGGAAACTCCATGTCGGTCCGTAAGCGACTTTCGCCGTAACGCAAGCATTCTTCATTCCACCTTCCGTCAATACAGTGACCGGCTCGGAATCTACCGTTCCATTAAAGTCTCCGGTAACAATTACCGGAAGGTCACCCGCCATTTGTTTTATCTTCTCAAGTATCAGCACGGCACTTTCGCGACGTGCCACTTTACCTACATGATCGAAATGAGTATTGAAAGCAGCTATTTCCCTACCACTCACCTTGTCTTTCAGTACCGCCCAAGTCACAATACGCTCGCAAGCCGCATCCCAGCCTTTCTTTCCGATGGAATCAGGAGTTTCACTCAGCCCAAAATTTCCACTCTTCAATAGTTCGAAACGGTCTGTCTTACAGAAAAGAGAGCAATACTCACCTTTCTCTTCTCCATCTGCACGACCTACACCGAGAGCGGTATATTGCGGAAGACGCTCCTTCAAGTCATCGAGTTGGTTCTTCACCACCTCTTGCATGCCTATAATGTCCGGAGCATAATAAGCAATCATTTGTGCCGCATGGTCCTTGCGGTATTTCCAATTGTTCATACTGTCCGCCACATGATCCAAACGGATGTTGAACGACATCACCTCTACTTTGGCTTCCGGTTGCCTGCCGCACGAGGCGACAAGCAATGCGAAAACAACCAATACACTATTGATAAACACGTTTTTCATGGTTACAAACCTTTTTAATCTATGTAAAACCTAATCAGAATCAAAGAATCCTATCAAACAACCTAATCGACCTTGTTCAAATAAGGAGAAGTAAAGCCTAATCTCCTCAAACCCTTCTGCACATCGGGATGACTCATGAAAAGTTTCCAAATCAAACCGGTACGATAGTTCTCTATCATCACAATAATCGGCCCTTGGTCAATGGCAAGATACGAAGGTGCAAACCAATTCTCCGTCAAATTGAACGCATCCTTGAAACCATATTCACCCCAAAGACGGTCACCCAACTCTTCATAGAAATAACGCATGGCTTCCAAAGAATATTCAGGTGCATATGGAATAGAGGAAAGAGCAGCGGTAGGTGTAATCACACCACGGTCATTACCGGGACTATGGGCAGAATAACCTTTGTCACCGTCACTGGCAGTCAATCCCCAACATTTTTCGCCGTAACCCTTGTAACCCTTCGGATTGTCAATGCAGTAGGCACGGTTAATCAAGGTATGAGCCTTCATCTGTTCCTCGTAATCGGCATAACGATCTTTCAAGCCACGTGGGTCAAGCCCCATGTAAGAATAATGAGTGAAGAAGAGAGGACCTCCCTTTCCGTGGTTGTTTCCAAGAGGAAGCTTGATACCGTAATACTCCCGACCGTTCAGAAAAGTATTCGCATTGGCCCAGCCTTTATGATAAACGCTCTCGGCAATCGGATAAGTAGGGGAAGACGCGCCCAAAATGTAAACAATGTGACACTCGTTATGACCTTTAATCTGATGATTCATCGCCCATCCGTTGTTTGGCGACCAATGCCAATACATCACATCTTGTCCCTGAGTAAAAAAGTTCCATTCTGCTTGACGCCACAGATTATTGATTATCCAGCGGATACGGTTTTCCGTCGGATTATCCTTTGTAAAATACTGATGGGCAGCCAACAAGCCTTCGAACATGAAAGCGGATTCTACAATATCCGCTCCATCGTCCTTACGACTGAAAGGAATGGTCTTGCCGGTTTTACCGTTCATCCAATGTGCCCACATGCCGTGATAGCTGTCGGTATTCTTGTCGCTCAGAAAGCGGACTATCTTCAACATACGTTCAGCGCCCTGTTCGCGAGTGACAAAACCACGCTCTATGCCGACAATGATAGCCATCACTCCGAAACCCGAGCCACCGATGGTAGCTGTCTCGGCACCTCCGTTGCTCCGTTCATGTGCCAATCCTGATTCGGGATGGGCAAAATCCCAAAAGTAACGGAAAGTTTGCTTCTGGACAAGAGTCATGAGTTCATCATCGGAGAGTTGCTTTTCTGTCACATCAGATGGTGGATTTATGGCATTTACCGAGCACGAACAAACCCCAAAAAACAAGAAAAAAAGAAATATATTTTTCATAATACCTATTTTTAAACATTTTAACCACATAAGAAGTAGGAGTAGCCTAAGGCTACTCCTCACACACCTTATTTATTTTGCTTCAATATTCCTTGAGAAATATCAATCTGCTTCTGTGGAATGTAGAATGTAGAATGCTGGCTCATATTGAAGTTTGTCTTTCCATGGGCCTTCAGCATCTTTTCCGCATATCCGGGAACAACTTTATCAGCACGAATCAAATCAAAGAAACGGTGTCCTTCCATTGCTAATTCAATGCGGCGCTCATTACATATGATTTCACGCAACTTAGCTTTATTCCTCTCTGTTATTTTAGGTAATACAGTGGGATCATCACCGGACTTACGAGCACGGTCTCTGACCAATTCCAATTTAGCCAGGGCGTCATCTACTAATGGATCGCTTTCACCATTTGCCAACTCATTGCAGGCCTCAGCATACATTAACAGTACATCCGCATAACGCAGAAAATACAAGTGGCAATTTTGTTTAGCAAAATTATTGGCATTCCAATAAGTTGTAGGCCACATTGTCTTTTTATTGGCGCGCGGTTGTACTCCCGGTTCGTCCTTGAAGTTTATAACCCCAACTCCTTCCATATTTTCGCCATCGTAAATGATAGTAGCCTCCCGTCTCGGATCACCTGATTCATAAGCCTTATCCAAAGATTCTGACGGAGAACAGAATCCCCAACCTTTGAAACCTCTGACACCTTGCCACTTCACATATTCGGAAGCCTTATCTCTCGTCTTGTCTGATCCCCACAAATACTGGTCGGCCAGCATCACTTCATCAGAATAATAAGAATCCGGGCTAAACAAATCACGGTAATTGTGATGCAGGTTATATTCTCCCCTACTTATTACCTGCCCTGCATATTGTTTTACACTTGCATAATCTTGACGGAACAAATAAACTTTAGCCAACAAGCCTTCTGCAGTTCCTTTCGTAACTCTTCCTCGCTCAGCAATCCCCCATTCATCACGGGTTGGCAAATTCATTGCCGCATAAGACAAGTCATCAATAATCTGCTGATAAATAGCTTCTTCAGAAGCGCATGGCTGATCGTATTCATCGGGATTCTGAACTTTAGTAACCAAAGGTACGCCACCGTAAGTTCTCACCAAGTTAAAGTAAAAGAAACCACGGAAAAAACGCGCCTGTGCAATGCTTCTAATCTTTAACTGCTCATCTTTCAACACATCCAAATTATCCAATGCTACGTTACAGAATCCGATTCCTTTATAATTGCCAGTCCACCAGCCGTTCAATTCAGAAGTATAAACATCATAAGTAAAATCATTCAATGAATTCACGCGAGCATAACTACCGTCTGCCGGTGAACTTCCTGTATCAGAATTGTCACTCGGCACCTCCATAATGCCAAACCAAGAAAACCCGATCAAGTCCCAACTTTTCATTTGAGAATATATAGCATTAATTCCCATCAAAGCACCTTCTTCTTCCCCGAAGAAAATATCTTGCGTCAATTTCCCTTGCGGCTTTGTATCCAAAAAATCAGAACAAGAGGTAAAGACCAATGCTGAAGCTAATAAAAGTGAATATATCTTTTTCATAATCATTTCCTATTTTTATTTTCCATTAGAATGTAAGATTCAAGCCAAAACGACAAGTAGCGGTAATCGGATAAATATCACGGTCAAGCCCCCCTAAGATTTCGGGAGTAAATCCGTTATAATTCGTAAAATAAAGCAGGTTATTACCTGAGAAGTACAATCTCAAATTCTGGATATGCACTTTTTGCATCAAGTTTTTTGGGAATGTATATCCTAATTCCACAGTCTGTAACTTCACATAGTTGCCACTCTCAACATAACGGTCGGAAACAAAATAATTGTTACCCTCAAATGTCATGCGCGGAATGGAAGTATTCCTATTGTTTTCAGTCCATCTATCCAAGAACGAACGATCCCAGTTATCAACACCAGCATTTCTTTCAGCTTGTTTGGCATTATAAATCTTATTACCAAAATTACCCTGCAAATCAATTGACAAATCAAAGCCTTTCCAAGCGGCAGTTATACCCAAACCACCGATAAACTTCGGAGTAGGAGAGCCTAAATCCGTACGGTCTTCAGCAGTTATATATCCATTGCCATCCGTATCTGCATAAATCAGATCACCCGGAGCTACATTTGCCTGATACTTCTTCTTCGCATCACCGGAAGCAGCCGCAGCCATCGCATTATACTGCTCAATCTCCTCATTACTTTGGAAAATACCAATAGTCTTGTAACCATAAAAATACTTGATTGGCATTCCTTCTTCTGTCATATGAACACTTTTTCCGGAACCTATATCCCCACTGGTGATACGTTTACCTCCCAAATTAGTCACCTCATTCTTAATTGTAGTTCCAGTCAAGCGGATGCCATAACGAAAATCCTTAAACGAGTCTTCCCATTTCACCGTAAAATCAAGTCCAGAGTTACGTACTGAGCCCACGTTTGTTTCTACAGAGGCAAGTCCTACAGAAGCAGGAACATCCACATTTACCAACATTTCTTTTGTATCTCTTCTGTAATAGTCAAACTCTAAAGAAAAGCGATTATTGAACAAGCCTAAATCAAAACCAAGATCCAACTGCTCTGAACGTTCCCAATGGATTTGTGTATTATAAAGAGAAGTTACAGTACCACCAGAATAATAATCACCACCAAATACAGCATCATAAGTAGGGGCTACATTAGCCAATGCATAATATTTGTCATTACCAATCTTATCATTACCAATTTGCCCCCAGCTACCTCTAATCTTCAAGTTACTCAACCATTCAACATTATCTTTAATAAAAGCTTCTTCAGAAATCCTCCATCCGGCAGCTACTGACGGAAAATATCCCCAACGGTTATCCGGTCCAAACTTCGAAGAGCCATCGGCACGTATAGAAGCCGTCAACAAATATCTGTCCATTAAAGCATAGTTGGCACGGAACAAGTAAGACATCATGGCTTCATGTTTTCCATTATTCTCAAGTCCACGTGTATCGCTTGAAGACTGATCCAAATACCAATAGTCTTCCACTTCTGAGAAGAAACTACGTCCTGACCCGCCTAACTTTTCATTAGTGTATTTTTGAGCAGTAATACCACCCAAAAGATTCAGACGATTTTTATCATTGATTTGCCAATCATAAGTCAAGATATTCTCCCACAGCCAAGTAAAATCTCTAGTCCATGTTTTAGACAAGCTGTTCTCATCTACCTTTTGATACTCCGAGATATAATACTTAGGAGTAAAATTACGACTTCTACCATTAATATAATCAATGCCCAAGCTGGTCTTAAAATTCAACCCTTTAATAACTTCCCAATTCAAGAATGCACTACCCACAATTCTATCTTTCCAATTATCACTATTCATATAATGGAGGGTAGCAAGCGGATTAGCAGTAGATGCCACCTGAGGATCGGAGAAATTACCATTCTCATCATAAGGAGTAATGATAGGACTCAGTTTATAAGCAGATTTTACAACTCCCTTATTTTCATTTTTTGTATGACTAAAAGAAGCCGATAAGTTATGCCCGATAGTCAAATGTTTGTTTATTTTATATGAATTATTGGCACGCAAAGTAAAACGGTCATAAGAATTTTCCTTTATGATACCATCCTGTTGGAAATATCCGGCACTCAAATTATAACGTACCTTTTCTGTTCCGCCACTAACAGCAACTTGATAATCACGGACAGACGCTACTCGGAAAATCTCATCGAACCAATTGGTCCCTTTTCCGAAAGAAGCCGGGTCATCATAAACAAGACCGCCATCTGGATTAATATTCAAGTTAGCTTCATTTTGCAGCATAGCATATTCAGAAGCCGTACACATCTCAAACTTACCGCTATTTTGGAACTGAAATCCTTCACTGGCAGTAATGTTCACCTGTGCTTTACCTTCAGCACCTTGCTTGGTGGTAACAATGATTACACCGTTAGCACCGCGAGAACCATACATGGCAGTAGCAGAAGCATCCTTCAATACCTCCATGGACTCAATATCATGGTTACTCAGGAATGATATATCGTCCATAAACATTCCATCAACCACATAGAGCGGATTGCTATTATTAGTAGTACCGATACCACGAATGCGCACTTCAGGAGAGCTACCCGGAGCACCGCTTGCAGAGATAAATACACCGGACACACGACCTTGCAATGCGTTAGCCACATTAGGTGTAGAAATCTTTTTCAAATCATCGCTCTTGATAGAACCAACAGCACCGGTCAAGTCTGATTTACGCTGTACACCATAGCCTACAACTACAACTTCATCAATCAACATATTGTCTTCTTGCATTACTACATTAATAGTAGTACGACCATTCACTGCTATTTCTTGGTCTTTCATACCAATATAGCTATAAAGCAAGACAGCGTTACTGGGAACATTGGTAATCTTATAATCACCATCAAGTCCAGTAACGACTCCTTGTTGAGGAGCCCCCTTTACCGAAACTGTAGCACCAATAACAGTCATTCCCGTCTTGTCGGAAACGACACCCGAAACCGTAATTTTGTTCTGCGCCATCGAAACAACGGCAAACAACAACATCACACATGTAATTAATAAATTTTTCTTCATTTTGTATTGATTTAAAATTCTTTTGCAAAAGTATAGGAGCAATTGATGTATGTCAAAAAACAAACTACCACAAGATTACCACAACCTGCTCAAGCACTACAACGTAACTACTACAGCATTGTATAAAACACTAATTACCAACAACATACACTAGGAAGTTATTTAAAGATTATTCAGACTGCAGGCCTATCCAAATAGAAATATGCTGTTGAAGTTACATGATCTTGGCGGTAGAAATTAACAAATCCTGGCGGAAAGTCTTTATCCGTGATATGTAGGTCTGAATCTTCATCTAATAAACGATAGAATTTCAGTTTACCGCTTCTATCTATAGTAACCGGTACAAGAGGAACCTTCGCCTTGTACAGTTCGAGTACCTTTTGATATGGAGCACCTCCAATCTGCTGCAATGTAACTCTTATATCATGACGAAAATAAATCGGGTCCTGCACGTGGAAACGATACATACTCCACCAACAACTGTCCGCATTTGCAATCGGACAACCTTGATAACGGTGGGAATACTCGCCCTGCCCCCAAGCCGTACCAATATAGTCTTCAACTCCCGTACCACTCAATGTGGGAAATTCCTTATCTCCGTCAATGTAGAACTTGATTTCACCTTCTCCCCACCAAGTAGTTTCATACGCCTTATTGGCAAAGATACCCAAGCTTACCCCCAAAAAGCGCCCCTTGCCCGATAGTTGGGGAAGAACAGTATAATCCACTCCCAACTTGGTGGATTTGTCTTCACGCCAGACAGCATGAAAATAGCTCATCTCCGAATCCCATTCCGGCAATTTAGTAAAGTTGATATCATAAAACAAGTGTGTCAGGTCCTCATCCGAGGTATTCACAAACACCACTTTGGCACCGATACGGTAAGGCATCGGAATAGAACAGTTAAAAGAACGCTTCTCCGGATTAGAAAAGAAACAGTTCTCAAAACGAGATGTACGTGACAGCGGATTCCCAAAAAAATCTCCCAATGGGACATCCACTGCCGGAACAACAGAATTATCCCAATAAAACTTGATACGCAACGCACGAAGCATCTTAGGGTTACGTTTGCTGACTGTCAGCCAAATACGGTTAATGATCCCGGGTCCTTGCTGAGACAACAAAACACAGCTGTCTCCCGCCATGATTCTGCCGAAAGCACTTCCTTTTGCACCTTTATTGACTTGAGCTGCCGTTCCCTTGGCACCGGTAGGATTTTCAAAACTTGTCCACCGCGTTTCATGACCTTCAGGCACTTTCCATATTTGGGCATGCCCCAAAAGAGTAAATGCTAATAAAACAGATATAACTAATAATGTCTTCATTTCATATCCTCCAGCAATTTATTCATTTCCCCAAAGGTCAGCCTTATTCCCTTTATTCTTTCTCCACTCATGACGCCATTTGTGCATCATCACATTGTTTACCATCGGCTTCAGCTTACGGCCCGCCTTGTCGGGTATGGTGGGAACAGCCGTCGCCTTGTCCTGATACCAGTAGGCAACGGTGGCCAGGTCGAGGGTCAGGCAATTGTTGTGCCCATGCTCAATGGTGGCTTTCAGCCCTTTCTCAAAGAAGACGGGATCTTGAATAAAGAACCGATAGACATGTGTACGCCCCAAGAATCCGACATCATTATTCACACGTGGATAGCCGAAGTAGATATGCTGGTAGGGCTCTTTCGGGCACCAGGCGGTGTTGAACAAATCTTCCGTACCGGTTCCTATCAAGGAAGACTGTTTTTCACCGTCGATGAACCACATGTCATCGCCTTCACCATACCACATGGGGGTAGGGCACTGTACATAATAATTCAATCCCACAAAATGGCCCTTTCCCTTGATATCGGCAAACACATAATTGTCGGCTCCGTCCTTATTCTCCGTCTGCTTACCCACGGAACCCCACTCGGTCTCCCCCTCGGGAAGCGCTTCGGTAATCTCACGGTTGAACCACGCATGGAAACGCCCCATGTCCTTGGGCAGTTCCTTCATCTCCACATAGTCTATGTAGTAGTAGAAGGCGCCGATGTTGACATCCGTCTGATTCTCTATCTCAATGCGCGCACCTTTGGCAAAAGGCATGGCGAAATAGCTGCACAAACCCGTACCACCGTTGGGACCGGAAGAAAGTGCAAAAGAAGCATAGTTATACTGTTCGTTCCATCCCTGGCCGAAAAAGGGACCGATGGGGGACACGACAGAAGGTTCGTCGCTGCCGTCCCAGTACATCCGAAGGATGATGTCGTTACGGGAAAGCTGGCGCGGTCCCGGAGACATCGTTATCCAGATATGGTTGATTACGCCTGCCCCCTTGATGTCGGCCAAGACAGCCGTTTCGCCCGGCTTGATGGCCTTCAGGTGGTCACGGTTGTTGCCCGTACGGTCATAACTGCTGACACGGCGGTTGCGCAAGCCTTCCTTCATCTTGGCAAGGTCATACATTTCACTAGACATATTGGTCTGCGCAAAAGCGCTGCCTACTCCCATCAAAAGGGAGAATAAACCTACAAAAAACTTTTTCATCACGGTATTCTTCATTTTTCAAATTATGTTTTTCATCAATCTATCGGTTGTCACTTTCTTGTGGCATCCGACTTCCTTATCTTCTCCTCCAGTATCCGCGCCAGCCTGCGTGCCACTTTGGGATGCTGTTCATACACATTTGTGGTCTGGTATGGGTCTTCCTCCAGATTGTAAAGCTGCACAGAGGGTGCATCCGGCTTTATCCGGGCATTTTCTATATCGCTGTTCACCCGATGGGTGAGCTGGAAAGCGGATGCCCCGCCCAAGTCATGGTCACCGACATTCTTTCCGGTAAATCCGCCGCTGTTTTGCGCCGGAATATAGACCCACTTCCCTTTGCGAATGGAAAGATGGCTCTTTTGGGAAGGACAGATTATAATATGGTCCCGAATCATTTTCCCGGGATTTCCGACAAGGGCAGGAAGCATGTTGAAACTGTCCGGCCCGTCCTGCTCCTGCAATTCATATCCTGTGAGGGCAGCCAAAGTGGCAAGCATGTCAACATTGGACATCAACTGGTTGGATACGCTGCCCGCAGGAATCCTGCCCGGCCAGCGGACAATCATAGGAATGCGATGCCCGCCTTCCCAAGCTCCGAACTTGAAACCAAGAAGCTTGCCGTTGATATGGTGTCCTGCCTTCCAAGCTCTCTGCCCTCCATGATTCAGCATTCCCCCGTTGTCACTGGTGAAGATGAGCAGAGTATTTCCCGCCAGCCCTTCCTCATCGAGGGTACGCATAATCTCGCCTACCACCCAGTCCAATTCATGGATTGAATCACCGTAAGGTCCTGCCTCACTGGTACCTACAAAGCGTTCGGCCGGTGTAAAAGGATGATGGATGTTGGTGGTAGCATAATACAAGAAGAAAGGTGAATCCTTATGTTCCTTTATCCACTGCACGGCCCGGTCTTTCAAAGTAGTGGCTACAGCCCGGTCTTTGTACAAACGGTGCGCAGCCGTGGCTCCACCAATAGAGTTGATACCGAATTTTTCATCGAACTCCTCCGTTTCTGCCCTCTTGCCTCTTACAAACGGGTCGTTGGAATCATAACCCACCACATGATGGTTCTCCACATAAACAAAAGGTGGATGACTGTTGAGAATAGGCACACCGAAGTAATAATCGAATCCCAATTCAAGTGGTCCGGGAGCCAGTTCCTTGTTCCAGTCCATCTTTTCGTCCGTACGGAATCCAAGATGCCACTTCCCCACGATGGCAGTGGAATAGCCGGAACGTTTCATCACATCCGCAATTGTGGTGCGTGCCGTATCAATTTGCAGAGTCTGATTCAGGAAGATTGCCCCCCAAATATCCTCACGGCAAGGATATTGACCAGTCATTAGTCCATAACGTGAAGGCGTGGAAACAGCCGAGGATGAATGAGCGTCCGTAAAGCTACGGCCCTGCGATGCCAGACGGTCTATATTGGGAGTCTTGACCTTGGTGGCACCGTAACAACCAATGCCGCCATAGCCCAAGTCATCAACGTTGATAATGATTACATTGGGCTTGACCTCAGTGGAAGCCGGAGATTGCTGCGCGACGGCAGGCAAAGCGCTGAATCCCATCCCTACTGTGAAGGAGAGGGACCCGGTGAGAAGTTTGTGTTTCATGTTTCACTCAATTTATCGGTTAATACAACATCCTTGCAAATAGAAGGTCAATGAATCCTGAATATCTTTATCCCATTCAAGAACGTCATTCCCTTCACCGCCTCAAAGTCCACTGTAAGGTTTCCACCGGTTACGGCAATACGCAATTTCTTGGATATGCAACGGTTCCCGCCTACTTCTATCGCCGGAGAGAAATGGCTCAACCAAGGCCGACCGTTGACAGAAACATTGAAGACACTGCCGCGGAAATCGGCATTGTCTAGGGTAGCGACAGCTCCCAAATCGTAAGTCACCCGTTCGGAACGTGCGTTCAGGTCAGCAAAAAGAAGTTCCACTTCATAGTCGCCGTCGGGCAAGTCGAAGCGATAGGCTTTGATGCCCTTGCGTTTGGTCTGGAGCAAAGGAACGTTACGGGTGTCTTTCACTTCGGCAGTGGTTCCGATACGTCCCGGAGAACGGCGGAAAATCTCTCCACCTATGTAGCCCCAACTCCCAGGAGTATAAGCTTGGTCGGGAAGCCAGCAAAGATCACTCTTGTCATCCGTAAAGAAACAGTTGCTGCCCACGTTCACTGCAAGTTCCAGCTGTCCGGAGCCGGCTGCCGCGATATAGCGAGGCTGCATCTTCACAAAAATGTCCGAAACCTGCTCCACCTTCTTCCCTTGATAGATGCCGGATGCTACAAGCGTGTTTCTTCCCACAACAAGAGGTACCCGCCACCCAGCATGGCAATTCTCAATGTCTTGTACAGAGAGTTTTTTCCCATTGACAGACAGCTCTACCTTATCCAGATTGGAATACACTTTCACCGGATGTTCCACTGCTTCGCCGTCCGAAACCACAGTCCGATGCTTCCAGTCATCCACAGCAATGTGCAGCACCGGAATATCCTTACGCAAAAATGCCTGAAAATAATAAAACACATCTTTAGGCCGGCGATCATTGTACATCAGCCCTTTATTATTAATGTGTGGCGTAGCCTCCTGGCGATTGGCAGAACTGAAATCAATGAAATTCCACTCTGTGGCGCCGACTATGAACGGCCGCCTCATGATAGCGGGCAGATAGTATTCGAGGTACAACTGCTGCCATTGCATGGAGAAATCGAATATCTGCGGCTCGAGCGACTGCAAGCGCGGGTCGGAACCGGCACCGAACTCACTGATTATTAACGGACGGTGCGGGTATTTACGATGCTCTTCGTCCACAAAGCGGTCGAAAGACTTGAAGTCGTTCTCATACCAGCCCTGATAAAGGTTCCAACCGGAAATGTCGGTGATATTGCTGAGACCGATTTTATTGTAAATCTGATTGCCGTGGTAGGCCATCGTACTCAGACGGTAGGGGTCTTCCCTCTTCAGAGTTTCCTCCAGATGCCGGGCAAGCGCCAAGGTATTCTCGTAGAAACCGTTGAGCCGTTGTTTCTTCACCCGATACTGCAGCTGGATGACAGCCTCGTTCATATACCCCCACATAATGACGGACGGATGGTTGTAATGCTGGCGAATCATTTCGCGCAAGGCGCTTGTGGCATTCGCGCGGAACTCGTCACCCAAAGCTATCAAATCTACTACCGGAATCTCCTCCCATACCAGCATGCCAAGTTCGTCGCAAGCACGCAACACGGCATCGTCCTGCGGGTAATGTGCCAGACGGACAAAGTTCACACCCATGTCTTTCAGCAACTGCATATCCCTGCGGTGCATCTCATCCGAAAGCGCTATGCCCATCGGCATCTGGTCCTGATGACGGCAAGCTCCCATAAGTTTCAGGGGTTCCCCATTCAACTTGAAGCCTTCCTGCGCATCCACGCTGAACCAGCGGACCCCCAAAGGGACACGTGTCTCATCTTTCAACACCTTGCCACGCACATCTTTCAAAGAAACTTTCACGCTGTACAGATAAGGGGAATCGGGCGACCACAACTGTGGCTTTTCCAACTGTAACCGCTCCTCGAAGGCGAACGCCCCGTCGGCATCTATCCGGACGCTGCGCAAAGATTGGGCTACGGTCTTCCCATCGGTATCCAGCACCTCGACGTCCAACTTCAACACCGCACGCCGCACATCACGGTTCACCAAAGTCCCACGCACACTGATTTCCGCCCTATCCTCACTCACGGAAGGCAAATCGACATAAATGCCCGTAGAGGCATAGTCGGTAAGGCTGATGTGCTGCTTTGCAGCACTGATGAGCCACACATTGCGGTAGATGCCGCCAAAGATGGTGAAGTCGCCGGACAAAGGAGGTATCCGGTCGTTCTGATTATTGACGTGCACCATCAGCAGATTCGGGGCATCAGTCCTTACTTTATCCGTAATGTCTACGGTAAAGGCAGAGTAACCTCCTTTGTGGGTAGTGAGCAGCTCGCCGTTGAGGTACACATCTGCCAGAGAATTGACAGCATCAAATTTCAGGTAAAGCTGCTTATCCCGCATCTGCGCGGCATCCGTACGGAACTCTTTCTTATACCAGGAAGAAGCCCTGCGGTAGTTACGGGTAGAATAGGCATCCGTATTCCAGGTATGTGGCAGATGTACCTGTTCCCAACCTTCCTCATGACATCGCACTTTCTGGAACCGATTGTCATTATACGCAACATAATACCAGCCGTCATTGAAACTCTGAACCACCCGCCCGGCATTGACAACCGGGTACATGGTGGACAGACACAATATTAATAAAAATATTTTCTTCATGTTTTTCAATAGATTATATTATTCCACACAAGTCAGGCAAATACTGCAAGAATGCTGCATATAGTTTGCAGTGAAAATGCAGACAATATGCAGCAACAATGCCATCTCAACGCAGTGTCTCGAATGCTGCATATTGCCGCCTCGGGAATCAGTTAGAGTAACGTGAACGTTGCTTTCTTTACGTCCCGGCTATTTCTGCCAATCATCACCTCAAAGTTACCGGACTCGCATACAAAATCAAGATTGTAGTTGTAGAACTTCAGCAATTCGGGGGTAATCTTGAAAGATACTTTTTTAGATTCGCCGGCTTTCAGGAAAATCTTTTCAAAGCCTTTCAACTCTTTCACCGGACGGGTTACACTTCCCACAAGGTCACGAATATAAAGTTGAACCACTTCTGCACCGTCTCTCTTGCCGGTATTGGTCACAGTCACGGTAGCAGTCAGTTCGCCCTTATCCGTCATGCTAGTCTTGTCCAAAGCCACGTCGCTATAAGAGAATGTTGTATAGCTCAAGCCGAAACCAAAGGGATAAAGCGGTTCATTGTCTATGTCTATATAGTTGCTGCGGAATTTCTGGAACCATGCACCGTCGGCAAGAGGGCGGCCCGTGTTCTTGTGGTTGTAGAACAAAGGAATCTGTCCCACGCTCTTCGGGAAAGTCGTAGTCAGCTTCCCACTCGGATTCACATCACCAAACAATACATCACCGATGGCAAAACCTGCCTCACTGCCCGCAAACCATACATTCAGAATGGCCGGCACGTTTGCCTGCTCCCAGTTCAGTACCAGCGGACGACCGGTAAACAGCACCAGTACCACCGGTTTTCCCGTTTTCAATAATTCCTGTAACAGTATGCGTTGGGTGTCCGTCATTTCAAGATTCGTGCGGCAACTGCTCTCTCCACTCATTTCCGAAGACTCACCGAGCGCAGCCACAATAACATCCGATTTGGCAGCCACGGCAAGAGCCTCGTCCAGCAACTCCTTGTCCGAACGATTGTCACGGTGTAAAGAACGTCCGAACATAGTGGCACGTTTCTCATATTCGGCATCACTCATCAAATTACAGCCTTTCGCAGTCAGTATTTCGGCTTTACCGCCTGCTACCGCCTTCAAACCTTCAGCCAAAGAAGTAGCATTCTTCAATACGGCAGCCACACTCCAAGTACCCGGCATATTACTGCGGCTGTCTGCCAACGGACCTACCACAGCAATAGTGCCCTTCTTGGCCAGCGGAAGCACATTACCCTCGTTCTTCAGCAACACCAAGCTCTCCGAAGCAATCTTACGCGCAACGGCACGATGCTCTTTGGTAAAGATTTGCTTCTTGGCACGCTTCACATCACAGTATTTATAAGGATTATCGAACAAGCCCAACTTGTACTTAGCTTCCAAAATACGGCGACAAGCCACATTAATTGCTTCTTCTGTCACTTTTCCTTCTGTCAATGACTTCTTGAGCGTACCAACAAATGCATCGCTCACCATATCCATATCTACACCAGCATTCAGCGCCAACGCGGCAACAGTCTGCGTATCGCCCATCCCATGGTCGGTCATTTCTGTAATTCCGGTATAATCTGTCACTACAAAACCGTCAAACCCCCACTGCTTACGCAATACATCCGTCATCAACCACTTGTTTCCAGTGGCAGGAATGCCATCGACCTCATTGAAAGAGGCCATCGCACTGCCCACACCGGCATCAACCGCCGCCTGATAGGGCAACATGTATTCATTGAACATGCGCTGATGGCTCATATCTACTGTATTATAGTCACGTCCTGCCTCACCGGCACCATACAAGGCAAAATGCTTTACACAAGCCATAATCTCATCATTACGGCTCATATCCTTTCCCTGATAACCACGTACCATGGCCTGCGCAATGGCTGCTCCCAGAAACGGGTCTTCACCGTTGCCCTCGGACACACGCCCCCAACGGGCATCACGGCAAATATCCACCATCGGACTGAATGTCCAGCAAATACCGTCGGCACTGGACTCAATAGCCGCAATACGCGCCGATTCTTCAACCGCCTTCATATCCCATGTACACGACAATCCCAAAGGAATGGGAAACACCGTTTCATATCCATGAATAACATCCATACCGAATAAGAGAGGAATACCCAAACGACTTTCTTCAACCGCCTGCTTCTGTACATCGCGGATACGTTCCACACCTTTCAGATTGAAAAGCCCGCCCACTTCACCGGCACGAATACGTTTGGCCACATTACTACTTTTAGCCTGACCGGTCGTAATCTCACCGGTAACCGGCAGATTCAACTGACCTATTTTCTCTTCCAGGGTCATCTTCTTCATTAAATCGTCAATGAAACGATTCATATCGACCGGAGATTTCTGCGCATACGCACTAACGGCAGTAAACATCAACAAGGCTAAAAATGATTGTAACTTGAAAAGTAAATGCTTCATGTCTTTCATGCTTTTAATTTATAGAAATATTATTTTGCTGCAAATAAAAGAAAAGCATGCGACAACCTCCACATCCCGCACTACAATAAAAGTACATCCATCACTAAAAAACAAAATAGGAAGTACAATATTAGTACTTCCCCCATTAATATTTTACTGTAAAACAGTTATTTAAAATTTATAAGGAAATCAGTTAGACTTTCTTCCGGAAGCAGATTGAATTTCTTGCGCAACCGGTATCTTGCAGCATCAACCCCACGCGTGGAAATATTGAGCAACTTCGATATCTCCTTTGTCGGCATATTCAAGCGGAGCAATGCACAAAAGCGTAAATCTCCTGAAGTCAAATCTGTATATTGAAGTTTCAGATTACGGAAGAAGTTTTCGTGTATACGGTCAAAATTAGCCTGAAACATAGTCCAATTCTCTTTATCGGACACTATATTGCTATTAACTAAAGTGAGCAGCTTATCCAAGTTCTTACGGCCATACTGCCCCGACAACTTTTGCCGCTGTATCTCTTCTTTCAAGGAATTCAGAAATTCCTGATGGGCGATATTTGTCATTACCACACTGGACAACTCCTTGCTTTTAAAACGCAAATCGGCCTCAAGCTGCTCCTTTTCCAACTCAACAATCTTCTTCTCTTGCCGCTCGAGTTCTGCCTGATGGGCTACGCGCTGCCGTTCAATCACACGGTCTTTCTTTTTCTTCACGAAACGGTAGACCAGATATTGCAACAAAGCCAACAGACACAATCCTGCCAAGATATAACTTCCCACAGCCCAATAAGACAAGTACCACGGAGATAATATCTCAAAAGGAAGCTCTACCGATGCCAAAACCCTATCAGTATTATATATCTCAGCTTGGAAAATATAATTTCCATAAGGAAGACGGGCATACATTTTCTGCAAACTGCGTCCACTGGGCACCCATTGTTCGGAATAGCCATCCAACTTATATCTTACCTTATAAGTATAATCACTATAAACCGGATAACACAAGGTAAAACTCACTGTATTAAATTCGGACTCCACCCGGACTCCCGGCTGCGCCACCAATGTTTTCCGCTCACCACTGAATTCATCAATAGCCCGCATTCCCGAAATCCATAAAGAACGTTTGACTCGGGATTTATACAACGAAGAACTATCCGTCTCAATACGGGCAATGGCATTGTTCAGGCAAAGATAGGAATGATTATTTCTCTTGTCATAAGCCACGCTTCCACGCTCTTCCACTGCCAGACCGTCAAACAAAGAATATGGAATCCGGAGTTCTATATCGAAAGTATTTATCGCACATTTCACCAAATACACCGTTCTGTCCCCTACAAACCAATAACGATCTCCACTTGCACGACTCACAGTCTTGATTTCCCTCAATTCCGCCAATTGTTCATTCATCGTTTCATAAGGAACAATCGAGTCGGTCATATCTTCATAAGTATAAAAGTATTCTCCATTAGAAAAAACCACCCGACCATTGATTTTAAAAAGCGTGAAACTTCCACCCTCTACTTCTCCCAAACTCTCATACTTCCGCACATCCTTTACCAGCTTCATATCCGGATCAATCCGAAAGCGATACAAACCATTCCTTAAGTGTTTCGCCCAGATATTCCCCTGATGGTCCACTTCTATATGGCGAATCATGTGACTGAACCCACGTAAGGACCGAGTAAAATAATACTCTCCCGAAGCAGTTTCCGTATATAAATTCAAAAGCGCATAAGTCCCCTCCAATAAAAAAGACTGTTCCTTCAATTCAATCTTTTCCATACACATCCCTCCCTTTGCGTCAGCCACCTGCTTTGACTTCAATCCCGATATAAGGAAAGTACCCTTGTTGTGTCCGCAAAAAATCTGTTTTCCCCATTCATCGACGAACCACGCTTGTTCTTCCAAGCCCGGAACCAATTCAGCCTTTCCATCCTTAAGCCAATAAAGTCCTTGATTAGAAGCAATATAAGCTTCATTTTCCCTTACTAGAACATCATATACCATACCTATTTTACGAAACGGAGGTTCATAATAATAGATTAGAGAATTATTGTGTATATAGGCAATACCTTCATCCAAAGCTGTCCATATATTATTGTCATCATCACAATACAACTTCAAAACAGTATTGTTCTGTAGTTTATTATCCGTATTGACCTTCCAAATCAGCTTTCCTTTTTTATCCAACGCATATATGCCATCGGATATTGTGCCAACAACGTAGCAACTGTCTTTGGTCATCACCGCACGATTAATGGTATGCTTCCTGAATACATCATCACATTCGGTTTCCCATTTTTCCACCCTCCCATCTCGATACAGGAAACCTCCCTGATTACGGGTAAACATTAAAACCGCATCATCATAAGGGAGCCCGGCCAGGACATCACTATCTCCAAATGCTTTTCTGGGAATAAGTTCTTTCATTTCCCTACCGGCAAAGACATAAAGTCCACCGTTTATTCTTTGAGAATAAAAAGTATTTCCAACCTGGAACAAATTCAGTGGAAGGTTCTTCATTCGAATACCTTCTACCGAATTTCCATTATAAAAAAAGAGAGAACCGAATGATTGAAATACAATTTCTCCTTGAACGCAAGCAATATCCCAGATTTCGTCATTATGAAACGCAAAATCTTTCACCTTATTTTTCAATGAATGATATTCAAGAGTGTCATAAGGAGTACGGACAAAATAACCGAATTCTTCGTAAGAGCCTACATAAATTCTTCCATCTTCACTGATATATATAGCACGCACAATTCCTTTTGTCGGTAATTCATACAGCCGCCAAG
Organism: Bacteroides sp. AR20; assembly: GCF_964250605.1. Taxonomy (NCBI): domain Bacteria; kingdom Pseudomonadati; phylum Bacteroidota; class Bacteroidia; order Bacteroidales; family Bacteroidaceae; genus Bacteroides; species Bacteroides sp. AR20. The sequence continues at coordinate 193,926 of NZ_CAXUGK010000003.1, forward strand.
CACTTCCATCAAATTCCAACAGCCCACTGTTATTACCGAAATACATCACTCCTCTTTCGTCTTGAGCAATGGCCCAATTCTGAATACCGGCATTATAATCCGACACCGAATAGTTCCTCACTATAGGAGAAAAAGGTATGGGTGAAGCTTGCAGCAAACTACTGAAAACCAAAAACAAGAGAAACGTTATTGCAATTCTCATGAGTACTGTTTATAGGTATTTACCAGCAAAGATAAAGCTTTTTGCGTTTTCGTAAAAACAAAATCGCAGATTATCCTCTTTTATAGAAAGATAACCCGCGACAACTGATAACTCACTTTATTAATTTTCAGCCGTTTTCTGTTTTCCCAAAGGAATAGAAACCCCCAAGTAAGCATTGACATTCTTCGTATTCTTGCCAAAGAACATATAATCTGTTCCTGCAAAGAAGGAACCCAGCTTCAATGCCAGACCGAAGGTTTTACCAGCTCCTTGAAGTACGGAATAGCTGGCAGCTACATTGAAAGCATTCGTCGGACGGATGCAGGCAGAGAAAGTCAACTCATTCAAAGTTTTCGGTTTGGCAAAACGACCGGTATACAAGGCACCCACTACCAGCCAATCATTCAATAAGGCATATTCAGCGCCAAGAACCATTGTAGAAGTCAATCCACGGGTACGGCTCTTCTCAGAAGCCTCCTCCGTCTTGAGCTTCAACATGTCATAGTTAAGAATCTCGCCGCTGTTCACAATATTCATGAACTCCTGCTGCGAGGCCGGGTCAAGAAGATCATAAGTCTGCTCTGCATTAGCTCGCGCTATACTGGTATTCGATTTAGACCATTTGATAAAACCCAAATCAAGAACTGAAGCAGAAAGTGTCAATTTATCCAGTAACTTGTAAGATACTCCCAAATCAATAGCCCCACCATATCCGGCAAAACCAAAACTGCCAAAATCGATTTCATCGATATAATCACCATTCTCATTCTCGGGAAGTTCTAACAGCTTTGACGAGTTCTCCAAAGTTGCATCCACTTGAATGGAAGCTTTACTCGTCACTCCTGAAGAGCCGACAGAAGGAGTTTCCACATGAATCTGGTTGATGTTCAGCTTTAAGTTACCGATACCCAGCAGCATCTTCACCTTACCACCTACAGCCAGTCGGTCTGTGATATTCCTTGCAAAGCCAAGGCCGACTTCCGCATAGGAATTTATCTCAAGCTTCTGTCCATTAATGGTTTCGTTAATACCCAAATAGTCAGAAATATTGTCACCGAACTCCCGGCTGCTCATGTTATTCATAAACTGGAACATGGTTTTCGGTATGGCGGCACCGATATCATTACGCAACCCCACATTGACTGACCAGAAGTTCTTTCCTTTATACCACCCGGCAGACAGAATGTCGGTACTCAAATTCACATTCAAGTTATTGGTAGCATCCAGTCGGTTCATAAAGTCATTGCTCATGAAATAGTCGCTGTCATCACTGTTTTCAATAATGTCCATAATATCCCTATACCCCAGGGAACTGGAGTTGACGGTAGCATTCAACGAACCTATCACGGGAATATTCAGATAACCGCGTCCCGGCATCAAGGCCGGATTGAGCTGCATACGCTGGTTACTTCCTTCCATAAAGTAGGAAGTGCACAGGAACTGGGCTTGTCCGGAAAGAGAGAAGCAAAGCAACAATACCACAGACAGCCATACTTTCAGAGAATTCAATTGTTTCATAACCTTGTCAATATTTTCATTATCACCTGCAAAAATATAAAACAAGTTAATACCCTACAAACAACTTAACCGGATAGTCGTGTATAAAAGGCTTATACAGAGACTATCCGGTATAAATTAAGGAGCAAATAAAAGAATCCTCTTAAGAGTGTCCTTATACTATTTCATCATAAACATGTTCATTTGCTCTCGTAGCGGTACTCAGAAAAACCGGGGCTGTCTCCTTTCTTTGTTGCAGAGACATTGACGTCACTGCCGGAGCACTCAACATTTCCTTATATTTTTCCGGAGCAGTGAGTATCTTTACAGCCTCTTTCAAATCATCATCATCTTTCAACTGCTGGATAATGCTTCCACGCTGGAAATAATAACGCTTGATGATTTCTACCGCAATCATGCTCTTGATGTCCTTGGAGAAATGGTCAAGGTCACGGTCCAGATTATGCGACAATTTTTTCTCCAGCGCTTCAAACTCTTTCGAAGCATCAGTCAGATAGCCCTCAAATTCGGCCATCTCCTTCAGGTTCTTCAGCATCTTCTCTGTCTGCTGGTCGTATTTGAAGTCCGCCTTTTTCACCATCGCCTTGAAGTCCGCGTAATCGGCATCTGTAATTTCAAACTTCTCTGCTGAAGGAATGGTAGGATGTTTCAAGCAATAGTCCGTAGCATAATTGAAAATAAGATTGTCATTGACAAGATAGAACAGAATGTTGGGCAGCTTCTCCTGCTTCACCGCAATGTCCGGAGTCACGCCTCCACCATCACGCACTTCACGTCCGGCAGCCGTATGGAACACGGTAGTAAGGCTGTCCGGAATACGTCCCACACTGCCGTCCTCATTCCGGTGCTTGTAGTCGATAGCCTGCACACAACGGCCGCTGGGAATATAATATTTGGAAGTCGTCAGCTTCATGGTACCACCGTATGGCAACGGACGGGTGGTCTGCACCAATCCCTTACCGAAAGTACGGTTACCGATAATGACCGCACGGTCAAGGTCCTGCAAAGAGCCTGCAAGGATTTCTGACGAAGAAGCCGTTCCGCCATTGACCAGAACAGCCAAAGGAATTTCCAAATCCAACGGTTCACGCAACGTCTTGTAGGTATTGCTGGCTTGCTTAATCTTACCCTTTGTCGTCACAAGTGTTTTTCCGCGAGGCAGAAAGAAATTGGCTATCTCTATGGACTCATCCAGCAAGCCGCCTCCATTATTCCGCAGGTCAATCACCAACGAAGTCATCCCCCGCTTCTTCAAGTCCAGAAAAGCCTGCTTGAACTCCTTGGAAGGATTCCCCGAGAAGGTGCTGAGATTGATATAACCTATATTATTATCCAGCACCGTATAATAAGGTATGAACGGCAATTGGATGGAACGGCGCACAATGTCGAAATCCAACGGTTTCTCTGTACCGGGACGCTGCACTTTCAGCTTGAAGCTGGTACCCACTTGTCCGCGGAGCATCTCGCTGACTTCCTGGTTATTCTTTCCGGCAAGGTCTTTTCCGTCAATCTCCATCAAAATATCTCCGGCTTTCAGGCCTACATCGGCAGCGGGCATATTCTCATATGGCTCAGATATCATGGAACGTTTCAGTTTCGGGTTCCAAGTAATCACAGAACCTATACCACCATAGGAATTCTTCAGCATCTGCTCCAGTTCGCTTTGGTCATCTTCCGGATAATACTCCGTGTAGGGGTCCAGCGAGTAGAGCATGGCATCAATACCTTCACGGATAGTCTTGTTCGGATCAATCGTATCCACGTAAAACATATCCAACTCTTTCACAATGGAATTGAATATATCCAGATTCTTTGCTATTTGGAAACTACGGCTATCACCACTCTTAAACCCCCAAAAACAAACGGCTCCCGCTACAATTAGCAAGGCAACCATCCAGCGTATCTTTAAAATTCTTCTCATAATATGTCTATGTGATAATATGCTAATTAATTAATAAAATTTCTTCCTTAATTTTTTCCCATTGTGCTACCTGAAGCTCCGTACCCACCACTTGTATCACATCTTTGGAGAGAAGGGAGCCTATCTTGCCACATTTCTCCAGCGAGTAACCACACGTCAGTCCATACAAGAAACCCGCCGCAAAATAGTCACCCGCTCCTGTAGTGTCCACCACTTTCTCTACCGGAGCCGCTTGTACCTGCACCATCTCTGTACCTTTACGAATCAGAGAACCACGGGCACCCACCTTTACAATGGCTATGCTACACATTTTGGCAATGATGTCCAATGCTTCCTCCGGTTCCTTACCTGTAAAGGCCTTTACCTCTTCTTCATTGGCAAAAACAATATCCACATATTTGTTAACCAACAGAGAGAAAAATTCAAGGTCTCCTTCTACTATATTGTAGCTCGCCATGTCCAAACATACTTGTAAACCGGCCTCTTTAGCCAGCTCAATGGCACGGAGAATCATATCATGGTCTTGCACCAGATACCCCTCTATAAACAAATAAGCATATCCTTTGAACATATCCAGCGAAAGATCTTCCGCCTTCAATGTAGAAGCCGCCCCCAAATAAGTGCCGAAAGTACGCTCTCCATCAGGAGAAATGAAAGTAGAGGCTACACCGGACGGAAGGGTAGTGGAAAGCAATAAATCCGCCTCTGTCCCATGCTCCAGCAGACTATCCCGGAAAAAGTTACCATAAAAGTCATTGCTTACTTTTCCGATGAATCCCGTACCCGCACCAAGGCATGCCATTGCCCGAATTGCGTTTCCGGCAGAACCTCCGTTAGCCAGATGCGTCTCCATCCGGCTGAAATACTCACTAATTTTCAAGAACTTATCTTCATCAATCAGAGTCATACTTCCTTTCGGGAGCTGCATCTCCGTCAAAATATTATCATCCTCAATGATTGCCAGTGCATCAACCAAAGCATTGCCCAACCCAATTATTTTATCCATCTTCGATATTTTTTTTGCAAAGATATTGCATATTTCAAAATATCCTATTACTTTTGCAGCGCATTTGAGAAAAAACAACATTCTTCCTTAGCTCAGTCGGTTAGAGCATCTGACTGTTAATCAGAGGGTCCTTGGTTCAAGTCCAAGAGGAAGAGCGAAAAAAATTGAATGCATATTCTTCCTTAGCTCAGTCGGTTAGAGCATCTGACTGTTAATCAGAGGGTCCTTGGTTCAAGTCCAAGAGGAAGAGCAAAAAGGTTCGTCAATTAGGCGAACATTTTTTTGTTTTCTCCATCAGCCGCACTTAACAAACAAACGGAAATCTTTCATCTTTCATGAAATTAACATATATTTGTGGAATATTTATAGGGAATTTATCCCGACCTTCTGTCTTTATTTGCAGAACCATGAAATTTAATTCAAAAATACAACTATGATGAGAACAGCCCAACTTTTTTTAATCATCGGATTGACTGTATGTACATTTTGCAAAGCACAAGACATACCCGTTCTGCCCCAAGAAAAGTTCCGGCACCATGAATTTTCCGTCAGCTATGGTTTCCTGCCCATTACCGATGCCAACAGCATGGCCGAGGAGTGCTTCGCTCCGGTACTGAGTTTCGGAGTTTATACACGCGAAAAGACAAACTACTACGGTGCCCTGAATATCAGCTACATTTATAGATTCAACCGCAAAATCAGCCTGGGAGTAACCGGAGGAATAACCGGCAACAAAGGGACAGCCAGCAGCCTTTACGAAGCTTTGGATGAAAACACCAAAGACAACCGAAGGTATCTGTATGTTCTTCCCACCTTCCGGTGGCACTGGTTTACCCGCCCCAAATTCTCTCTGTATACCTCAGCAGGGCTCGGTGCCTATTTCCTTCGGAACAGTTTTGGAGGAGAAGTCTTTCACAAGACAAGATTCGCTTATCAATTCAGTTTTCTAGGCATCGAATACGGAAGCCGGTTTGCCTTCTTCACAGAATTCGGAGTAGGATATACCGGAACAATCGTAGCAGGCGGCCGTTATCGTTTCTGACTTATGAGGTCGCTACCGCCAGTGTCAATACACTGATGCGCACACCCTCCACTTCCTTGAGCGCATCGGCACAAGCCGTAGTGGTGGCACCGGTAGTCAATACGTCATCTATAATCAGTACATGCTTCCTTGCAAAAGCGTCAGCACGACGCAGACAGAAGATACCGTCCACATTCTCCCACCGTTCATAAGAGGATTTACGGGTCTGCGTTTCCGTATGCCTCATACGGGCAACGGAAGCAGTATCCATGGGAATACCGGTGACAGCGGAAACGCCGCGGGCTATACATTCGCTCTGATTGTACCCACGCATTTTCCGCTTACGCGGATGCAGAGGAACGGGGACAATGACATCCACATCACTGAAGAAACCGGTAGCCGACAACTCCGCCGCCATAAACCGCCCCATCACTTCGCCAAGGTCTTTCCTCCCTCCATATTTCAACTGATGGAGAATGCGGCGGAAATCACTCCCTTTATGGTAAAAGAAACAAGATGTAGCATGTTCCAGAGGTATCTTCCCCCAAAACATACGTTCCACCGGATTGTCCTTACGAAGATGATAGTTTGTCCGGGGCATATCCATATTGCACTTCATGCAGATGCCCTCTTCACCCTCTTGCAAGATAGCACCACACACGGCACACTGACGCGGGAAGAAGAGATGGACAAAAGAAAAGAACCAGGTTTTAACTATGTTTTTCATCGTATAGTATTAAAAAAACGGCAACAGAGCAATACACTCCATCGCCTTGTTTGCTATAATGGCGAGACCTCACCTGCCAGCTTCAAGAACAACGGATGCAGCGGTCCGTTAGTGGCAATGATATGATGTCCGTCCAAAAAGGCGTCACTACCGCAAAAGTCAGTGATTCTTCCACCAGCCTCCAGCACCATCAGCGCAGCCGCAGAAAAGTCCCATTTGCCGATAAACGCCTCAAGCCAGGCATCAAAACGTCCGGCAGCCACATAGCAGATGGCAAGCGCAGCAGAACCGGTCATGCGGATACCTGCCACACGCCCGTAAAGTTCATGAATCAAATGCTCACCGGTACGTGCATACCGGTCGGAATTATAAGGGAGTTCCGTCACTACAAAGGCGTCCTCCACCTGCTGGACAGACGAGACCTCCATCCGTTCTCCATTCACATAAGCGCCACCTCCCTGCCAGGCATAAAAACATTCATCCCGGCAAGGGTCATAAACAACTCCCAGCAACAGAGAATCCTTGTCGCGCAAAGCGATGCTGACACAATAGGGAGCATTATCATGAATATAATTCGTTGTCCCATCCAACGGGTCCACTACCCAACAGTAGGGTTCATCGTGATAGACAGCAGAACCTTCCTCGGCTATAAATCCAGCCTCGGGAAGAAGTTCCCGAAGCGCAGCCACCACCCGCTTCTCCGATTCCTTGTCTACATAAGAGACATAATCATGAGGTTGTTTCTTCCGTACCGCTTCCCGGCTGAAGTTTTTCCGCTCTTCTTTCAAGAAATATCCGGCTTCGCGGGCTATGCAGCAGACAGACTCTGTCAATATCTTCAAATCTTCCATCTCTCTACATATTAGTTCCCCGCAGCCCCTTCTGCCTGCCGGTAAATAAGCCGACCACGCTGGCTGACCGTCCATCTTCCATCTTCCAAACGCACATTCTTTGTATCATCATCTTCCACATTCCAAACATATCCCCCCGCAGGAAGGCCACGGCGCTCCAGAATCTCATTCGGCATTCCCTCTTCCGAAAAGAACAGTTCCACTTGGGTAGAATCGGGACTGAACACCAGAAACAACATCTTCTCCGCATCATCCACAGCGTTCATACGGACTCCTTTTTCCCACAGACGGATACAGTCTTTCTGAGTCTCACTCCAGGTATATCCGGCAGATGCAATGCAGCCATGCTTATCCTTATCATCACCAACGACATGTACCGTATCGGCTTGTCCAACAACTTCCGCAGTCTTTCTACTCTTGCTACCACAAGCCACAAACAGTGCTCCGACACATAGCAAGCACATAAATGTTCCTCTTACATTCATCTTTTCTCTTTTTAATTGCTTTTTGCTTGACAAAGTTAAGAACAAATAACCAATTTAAAAAATTTCCATTCATTATCAATGACATTCAGCCATAAATATTCAAATGAATAAAGTTTAGAATAAAACGGTTACCGTTCTAAACAAGAAAAGAATGTTCACCCACTTAATCATATATTACGACCACATAATCACAAAATGTCACAAATAGTACATTAGCGTCTAAAACAGCCTTGTAGGGCTACACACATTTTCATAAATTTGTAAAACATGTTATACTTCTATACCCGTTGGCGGAATTAAATTCAAAGAATACTTATGTCTAAAAAGTTGCGCATATCGTTGATTTTTGGTAATTTAGTAGTGGCCAAACTATTAAATACAAATCCCCGTATGCACAACTTATATACAAAATTCGCCAAAATTCTTGAGATATGCAAGCAGCTTTCTGATAAACTTGTGAATGAAAAAGGAAACATTCCTCGTCGTGGTCCAATTTCTAAATTTTCGGATTTGGAAGTTGTTGCATTATCTCTTGCAGCTGAATCTGAAAGTATAGACAGCGAGAACTGGCTCTTCGAATCAAAGCTCAATGAATACCAAGACAAGATACCCAATCTCATATCACGCAGGCAATTCAATGACCGGCGGAAACACACCGCGGGATTGTGTAAGCAAATCCGTAAGCGAATGGCGGAGATTATAGACGGCGGAGAAAACCTCTTTTTTGTGGATTCCAAACCTATAGAGGTATGCCGTGTTGCAAGAGGGAAACGGTGTAAAATGGGACGTACAGGAGAGTTCTCGCAAGCACCGGATTTCGGATTCTGTGCGGCACAGAATACTTATTATTTTGGCTACAAACTCCATGCTGTCTGTGGATTAAGCGGTGTCATACATTCTTATGACCTTTCAAAGGCAAGTATGGATGACCGTAAGTTCATGAAGGATGTCAAGCTCATTTATCACGACTGCAACATGTATGGGGACAAAGGATATATCGGAGCGGACATACAACTTGATTTGTTTGAAACAGCGCATATAAGGCTTGAATGTCCCTATCGTATCAACCAAAAAGACTGGAAGCCCACTTTCATTCCTTATGCAAAGGCCCGCAAGAGAATAGAAACGCTCTTCTCACAACTGACGAATCAGTTTATGACCATCAGAAACTATGCTAAAATAACAAACGGTCTATTTGCCAGAATTATTGGCAAGATTAGTGCGATGACCGTATTGCAATATATCAACTTTATTAACGGAAAACCTATTGGGAGAATTAAATACGCACTAATTTAATTCCGCCAATGGGTATGCAATCATTCTTTCCTACTCAGGGGTTACGTGTGCCTAGTGGAATGTTTTTGAGGTCAAGTTATTGTGGGAACTATCATAACGCCACCACCGATTTAAATAATCGGGTGAATATCTTGCATATTCATAGGGATGTCAGTCTTTTTAAAATATTCGAAACTGACTTTCAAATGTATTATGTCAAGTCAGTAGCCGGCTCCGTAAGATGCGTGCGCGACCATAAATGAAACGGAAAGAACTATTACTTGGGATTCCGGTGGCGGCAATTGCCATCGTTTGCATTGTTTGCATCGTTTGTGTCGTTTGCAGCGGTTGCAACAGTTTCCACGGACGGCAACGGGCCACTCATGGAGGGGACAACTCCTCTGCCGATACCCTGCAAGGCTCTCCCCGTGAGTTGCCCCTGCCGGAAGTTCCGGCTTTGCTCACCGCCCCCGAAGAACGGGCGGCCTACGTGCTGGAACACTTCTGGGACGGGATGGATTTCCGTGATACCCTCCGCAGCCGCGACCGCCTGTTCATGGAGCAATGCTTCGTGAACTTCCTCTCCCTCTTCCCCCATGCGCTGCCCCAGTCGCTGCCTTCCCCCGTAGGCAGGCTGCTGCAACGGGCGGCAGTGGATTCCGTCGCCTTCCGCTTGGTCAATAGCCTGGCGGAGCATTATTTGGACGACCCCAATTCCCCCATGCGCAACGAGGAGCACTACATCCTCTTTCTCGAAGCCCTGCTCAGCCTGCCCGGCTTGCCTGAAGCGGAACGCATACGCCCTGCCTACCGGCTGGAGACCACCCGGAAGAACCGTCCCGGCACCATTGCCGCCGACTTTGCCTACACCGACCACCGGGGAAAGAGGCAGACCCTGCACGGCACGCCAGCCCCCCGGCTCCTGCTGCTCTTCTACGACCCTGCCTGTTCCCATTGCGCGGAGATACTGGATGCCTTGCAGGAAAGCCCGGCTCTCACCCGGCTGATAGCCGCCGGAGAACTGGCCGTGCTTGCCGCCTATACCGAAGGCGACCGCCGCCTGTGGGACGAGACGAAAGCCGCCCTGCCGCAGGAATGGACGGTGGGCATCGACAACAGCCGCATCGTGGAGCGCGAGCTATACTCCCTGCCCGCCATGCCGGTCATCTACCTGCTGGACAAGGATAAGCGCGTACTGCTGAAAGATTCCTCCCCGGCCGGTCTTGAGGCATTTCTTTCTCCATGCCCGAAATAGAATTACGTGAGTTCGATATAAGAGATTGACTCACATCTGAGCAGTTATGAGTTAAATGTGATATACGGACTATCTCAATCAATCAGCCTCATTACTATCAGCAATATGAGTCAAGCATTTTATATCGAATTCACGTTAGAATGGGTGGAGCTTCATGATTCGAACACCCTGCTCCGTGCCAGCATGCAGGCGCCCACCACGCCCGCCTTGGCCTTCAAGCCGGACTGGATGATGACGGCATCGCGGTTCACAAGGTTCAGCGAGTATTTCCTCACGGCGGTGCGGATGGGCTGGATGATGTAGTCGCCCGTCAGTGAGAGCGTTCCCCCGATGATGACCAGTTCCGGGTTGAAGATGCTGATGAGCCCAGCTATCTGACGGCCCAGCTTCTGCCCTATCTCTTCCACAATCTCGATGCAGAGCAGGTCCTCCTTCTCCACCGCCTCGATAATTTCGTCCATCGTGATCGGGTTTTCGGCCTCCGCCGCCCGTTCGGAGAGGATGGAACTTTCGCCCCGCGCTATCCGTTCCAGCAGGGTGCGGTGCAGGGCCGAACCGGAAGCCTCCGTCTCCAGACACCCCTTCTTGCCGCAGTGGCACAGTATCTCGTTGTCGAAGGCGTTGACGTGGCCGAACTCGCCCGAGAAGCCCGACTTGCCGGTGTATATCTTCCCGTCGATGATGATGCCGATGCCCAGCCCCCAGCTGATGTTGACAAAGAGGATGTCCTTCTCCCCCTTCACGCAGCCCTGCACCAGCTCGCCGTAGGTCATGGCGCGTGTGTCGTTGTCTATGCATACGTTGCATCCTATCTTCTCGCGCAAGACTTCCGCCAGCGGCCGCTCGGAGAAGTTGAAGGTACTGAAGCTGTAGCCCGACTCGGGGTTCACCCGCCCGGAGATGTTGAGGTTGACATTGAGTATCTTCCCGGTTTCGATGCCCGTTTCGCGGATGAACTCCCGGACGAGGACACACAGCTCTTCCAGCCCCTCCGCCGTATTCTTGAACTTATAGGGGATATTCATCTTCAGATCCACCATGTCTCCCTTGAAGTTCATCAGCCCGATGTTCAGGGTGAACTTCTTGATGTCCACTCCGATGAAGTAGCCCGATTCCGGGTTCAGGCCGTAGAGGCTCGGATGGCGGCCGCTGACGGTCTCCAGCTTGCCGTAGTCGTTGATGTAGCCGTCGTCACACATCTCGTTGATGAACTTGGTGACGGTGGGTACGCTCAAGTTGAGCTCCCTGGCAAGGTCGGGAATTGTGGAGCTACCGTTGTGCATGTAGTGGGTTATGATCCGCTTCTTGAGGAGCCCGTTCTTGCTCCCGATTTCTATTTCATTTAGTAAATTATGTGCCATATGCTTATTGTTTTTCCATATTATCCCTTACATACTAAATTCCATATTTTTTCGAACTCTATTCAGTCGATATTTTGGTATATTCAACCGTATATCCATAATATATTTAGAAATACATGATTAATAATTGTTAATTATTAAACAATTATTAATGAAAAATCTTATAAGATGATGCAAATATAATAAATATATTTATATTTGCAAGGTGACAATTAAACATTTATCATAGTAAGTTAATTTAAAATCTATACTTCGAGTGAAAAACACAACTGTTCTCCGCTCCGTAAAGAGAAACAATACCTGATAAGCTTATTTTTAAATTTATTAAATATGAGTACTCGCAGAGATTTTCTGAAAAAAACAGCGTTGTTCGGTGCTTCCATGGTGGCTGCGCCTTCGCTGATAGCCGGAGGCCGGGAGGAGGGTTCGTTCTTCGTTCCCGGGCAGGAAGAAATTGCCCCCGCACCGGCAGCGGGCAATGCACTCCGCATCAGCGGCACCTTCCTGGACGAGATTTCCCACGACATCCCCCACCAGAACTGGGGCGAGAAGGAGTGGGACCGGGACTTCCGCCACATGCGTGCCATCGGCATCGATACGGTCATCATGATCCGGTCCGGCTACCGCAAGTTCATCACCTATCCCTCCAAGTATCTGCTGGGCAAGGGTTGCTACCGTCCTTCCACCGACCTACTGGACATGTTCCTCCGCCTGGCGGACAAGCACGGCATGAAGTTCTACTTCGGCCTCTACGACTCGGGACGCTACTGGGACACGGGCGACCTCTCCTGGGAGATTGAGGACAACAAGTACGTGATAGACGAGGTGTGGCAGCAGTATGGCAGCAAGCACAAGAGCTTCGGCGGGTGGTATATCAGTGGCGAGATAAGCCGTGCCACCAAGGGTGCCATCGATGCCTTCCATGCCATGGGCAAGCAGTGCAAGGACGTTTCCGACGGACTGCCCACGTTCATCTCGCCGTGGATTGACGGCAAGAAGGCCGTCATGGCAAGCGGCAGCAAGCTGACCAAGGCCGATGCCGTCTCGGTGGACGAGCACGAGCGCGAGTGGAACGAGATATTCGACGGCATACACGACGTGGTGGATGCCTGCGCCTTCCAGGACGGGCACATCGACTACGAAGAGCTGGATGCCTTCTTCACAGTGAACAAGAAGCTGGCGGACAAATATGGCATGCAGTGCTGGACCAACGCCGAGAGCTTCGACCGCGACATGCCCATCAAGTTCTTCCCCATCAAGTGGGACAAGCTGCGCATGAAGCTGGAGGCAGCCGGGCGTGCGGGCTACGACAAGGCCATCACCTTCGAGTTCTCCCACTTCATGAGTCCGCAGTCCGCCTACCTGCAGGCAGGCCACCTGTACGACCGCTACAAGGAGTATTTTGGAATTTAAGATTTCTGATTTCAAATTTCAAAGTACTTGTCAACCCGTCAAATCAAGAACTCAAAAACTCAAATCATCCATGAAATCTAAAGTCAATTTCTCTTATCTGATCTTCCTCTCCGTGGTGGCCGCTTTGGGTGGATTCCTCTTCGGCTACGACGCGGCGGTCATCTCCGGCACCATCTCGCAGGTGACGGCCCGCTTCTCGCTGGACGAGATACAGGTGGGCTGGTTCGTGGGGTGCGCCCTAATAGGCTCCATCATCGGCGTGCTGATGGCAGGCAAGCTGAGCGACCGCTGGGGACGTAAGGTGACGATGCTCGTGGCAGCCGTCTTCTTCTCCGTGTCCGGTATAGCCTGCGCGTTTGTCGGCTCGTTCGAGCAGCTGGTGGTGGCACGCATCCTGGGCGGCATCGGCATCGGCGTGGTCTCCATCGTCTCGCCGCTCTACATTTCCGAGGTCTCCATCGCGCAATACCGCGGACGCCTGGTTTCGCTCTACCAGCTAGCCGTCACCATCGGCTTTCTGGGAGCCTACCTCACCAATTTCCAGTTGCTTCACTTCTCGCAGAGCGGCGCGGTGCTCAATACCGGATGGATGAACCTGGTGTTCGTCTCCGAAGTGTGGCGCGGCATGCTCGGCTTCTGCAGCCTCCCTGCCATCCTCTTCTTCTGCATCATCTTCTTCATCCCCGAGAGTCCCCGCTGGCTCATCCTGAAGGGGCGCGACGAACGGGCAGTGGGCATCTTCCGTAAAATCTACCTCTCCGAGGTGGAGGTGGACACGCAGCTGCAAGACACCAAGTCCGTGGTGCAGTCCGAGACCAAGTCCGACTGGAAGTTCCTGCTTCAGCCGGGCATCTTCAAGGCCGTGCTGATAGGGGCTGCCATAGCCATCCTGGGCCAGTTCATGGGCGTGAATGCCGTGCTCTACTACGGTCCCACCATCTTCGAGGAGGCCGGCCTGTCGGGCGGTGATGCCCTGTTCAGCCAGGTGCTAGTGGGCATTGTCAACGTGGTGACTACCGTCATCGCCGTGTTCATCATCGACAAGGTAGGCCGCAAGAAGCTGGTCTACTACGGTGTGTCCGGCATGGTGCTCTCCCTGCTGCTCATCGGCTTCTACTTCCACTTCAGCGAAAGCATGGGCCTACCCAACTCTTTCCTGCTGTTCTTCTTCCTTTTCTATGTCTTCTGTTGTGCCATCTCCATCAGCGCGGTCATCTTCGTGCTGCTGTCCGAGATGTACCCCACGCGCATCCGCGGCATGGCCATGTCCATCGCCGGCTTTGCCCTGTGGATAGGCACCTACCTTGTGGGCCAGCTCACCCCCTGGATGCTCCAGAACCTTACCCCCACCGGAACATTCCTGCTGTTCGCCCTCATGTGCGTGCCCTATATGCTCATAGTCTGGAAGCTGATTCCCGAAACCACCGGCAAGTCGCTGGAGGAGATAGAACGCTACTGGATGAAGAAAAGATAAAATCGACCTGACACTATATATAAGGAATACTCAACTAAATACATAAACTATGGATTTTAAAAAATTAGCAGAACAGTACAAAAGCGAGTTGTTTGACAATGTGCTTCCTTTCTGGCTGCAACATTCTCAAGACCGCGAATGCGGAGGCTACTACACCTGCCTGGACCGCGACGGACACGTGTTCGACACGGACAAGTTCATCTGGCTGCAAGGCCGCGAGGTGTGGCTGTTCTCCATGCTCTACAACAAGGTGGAGAAACGCCGGGAGTGGCTCGACTGTGCCATCCGGGGCGGTGAGTTCCTGAAGAAGTACGGCCACGACGGCAACTATAACTGGTACTTCTCCCTCGACCGCCGGGGCAACCCCCTGGTGGAACCCTACAACATCTTCTCCTACACCTTTGCCACCATGGCGTTCGGCCAGCTCAGCCTCGCCACCGGCAACCGGGAGTATGCCGAGATTGCCAAGAAGACGTTCGACATCGTCCTCTCCAAGGTAGACAACCCCAAAGGCAAGTGGAACAAGCTGCATCCCGGCACGCGCAACCTGAAGGGCTTCGCCCTGCCCATGATTCTCTGCAACCTGGCACTGGAGATAGAGCACCTGCTGGACGAGGACTTCATGGTGAAGACCATGGATACCTGCATCCACGAGGTGATGGACGTGTTCCTCCGTCCCGAGCTGGGCGGACTCATCGTCGAGACCCTGAACGCGGACAACACGTTGGTGGACTGCTTCGAAGGCCGCCACATGAATCCCGGCCACGCCATCGAGGCCATGTGGTTCATCATGGACCTGGGCAAGCGCCTCAACCGCCCCGAACTGGTGGTGAAAGCCAAGGACACGGCACTGAAGATGCTGGAATACGGCTGGGACAAAGAGTATGGAGGCATCTTCTACTTCATGGATCGCAACGGCTGTCCGCCCCAGGAGCTGGAGTGGGACCAGAAGCTGTGGTGGGTACACATCGAGACCCTCATCTCCACGATAAAGGGCTACCGCCTGACCGGCGACCCGAAGTGCCTGGAGTGGTTCGAGCGCATCCACGACTACACCTGGAGCCACTTCAAGGACACCGAGCATCCCGAATGGTTCGGCTACCTCAACCGCCGCGGCGAAGTGCTTCTCCCGCTGAAGGGCGGTAAGTGGAAAGGCTGTTTCCACCTCCCCAGAGGCCTCTACCAATGCTGGCAGGTGCTGGAAGAACTCAGTAAATAACGGAAAATGGAAAGTTGAAAATTGAAAATTATTTTCCATTTTCCACTTTCCATTTCATAAGAATTTTATTAACTCAAAACCAAAACAAAATGAGAAAAGAAACTCATGCTAAGAAAAACACCCGATGGATGAAAGCCGTGCTGCTTTCGTTCTTCGCGCTGTTGCTATGCTCCGTGAGTGGTTATGCCCAGAACATAACCGTTACGGGTAAGGTATCTGATGCCATGGGCACGTTGCCCGGTGTCAGTGTTGCCATCAAGGGTACCACTAACGGTACGGTGACCGATGTGGACGGAAAATACTCGCTGAATGTAGCAAAGAACGCCACGTTGGTATTCTCTTTCGTAGGTATGAAGTCACAGGAAGTGACTGTCAATGGCCGCAAGGTGATAGATGTTACCATGACGAACGACACGGAGTTGCTGGACGAAGTGGTGGTGGTAGGTTACGGTACTTCCAAAAAGTCATCACTGACCAGTGCCGTATCTGCCGTGAAGGGTGACGAACTGCTGAAAGCCCCCGCCACCAACGTATCGCAGTTGCTCGGTGGCCGCTTGCCGGGTATCTCTTCCTTGCAGGAATCCGGTGAACCGGGCTTGGACCAGGCTTCGCTGAAGATTCGTGGTTCTGTATACAGCGTATCGTATATCGTGGACGGTTTCCCCGTGAGCAATATCAACGACCTGGATCCGAACGACATCGAGAGCGTATCTGTACTGAAGGACGGTGCCTCGGCTGCCGTTTACGGTTTGGCAGGTGCCGGTGGTGTCATCATCGTCACTACCAAGCGCGGTGAGGCCGGCAAGACCAAGGTGACTTACGATGCCTCCTACGGTGTCTCCATGAATGCCAATTTCCCGAAATTCATGAATGGCCCGCAATACGCACACTACTACAACATGGCGCAGATGATGGACCAGCTGGCAAGCGGGGCCATCAAGGATCGCAGCGAATACACACCCTACTATACGCAGGAGAACATTGCCGCCATGACCAACGGCGACCCCACGGACGGATGGGACAACGTGGACTATATAGATAAGGTATTCGGCACGGGTACCAACCAGAAGCACAGTGTGACCGTGCAGGGCGGCAACGAAAAGATGCGTTACTTCACTTCGCTCGGCTACTTAGGACAGAACGGTAACATCGACAACTTCACATACCGCCGCTACAACCTGCGTGCCAACATCGAAAGCGAATTTGCCAAGCATTTCAACTTCAAGCTTGGTGTATCGGGCGTAGTAGGCCGCCGCAGTACACCTGCATTCAACTCCGGTGGTGGTGATGACGGCTACGAAGAAGTGGGTTTCCTTTCCATTGCACGCCAGACCATCCAGATGCACCCTTATCTGCCCGAACGCTATAACGATATGTACACGGCAGCTATACAGAAAAACACATCTTTGCCCAACAGCCCGCTGGCAGCCATTTATGAATCCGGCTACAAGAAAACACGCAGTTTCGAGGGCAACGTCAACCTGGAATTGACCTACAATGTGCCTTGGGTGAAAGGATTGGCATTGAAGGCCAATGGTTCTTACAACTATTCCACTTCACACAACAAGAACCTAAATACGCTATACTCCGTCATGGGTTATAACAATGGTACTTGGAGCCAGTACGAAGATCCGCGCGGTACAGCCAACGGTACGGAATTGGGCGAAGGACAGACTAATTACGAACAGATGGTAGGCCAGGCAAGCATCAATTATGCCAACAGCTTCGGCCTGCACAATGTGGAAGTGCTGGCACTGGTGGAGGCACGTGACAATAAAAGCCACGGTTTGTCAGCCTACGCCAAGAATCTTCCTTTCATCCAGTTGCCGGAACTCGGTTCTGATGGCGGTGGCGTGCCTACCGACTCCCCGATTGGCGGATGGAGCGCAGCTTCACGCACAGCCGGCTATGTATTCCGTCTGAAGTATGATTATGACAGCAAATACATGGCAGAATTCACCGGTCGTTACGATGGATCCTACAAATTCTACGGCATGGGCAAACGTTGGGGTTTCTTCCCCTCGGCTTCATTGGGATGGAGAATCTCAAAAGAGAACTTCATGGAGAGCCTCGAATTTGTCAACGACCTGAAAGTACGTGCCTCTGTCGGCTTGCTGGGTAACGATGCCGTTTCCGAATATGCATTCCTCGGCACTTACAGTCCATGGTCCACCGGCGTGATTTATCCTTCGGGTTCTGCAGTGAAAGCACCGGGCATTTATACCAGTGGAATCCCTAACCCCGCACTGACTTGGGAGAAAACTCTCTCTTGGAATGCCGGTTTTGATGCCACCCTTTGGAATGGATTGTTAGGCATTGAACTGGATGCTTTCTATAACTACACATACGATGTGTTGACAGGAATGGGTGGCAACAAACCCTCTTCCATGGGTGGTTATTATACCACGTATGGCAACAACAATGCACTTGATTCAAAAGGTATCGACATTTTGCTGACTCACCGCAATAAATTCCATGTGGCAGGAAGTCCGCTGCAATACACCGTCAGCGGTAACTTGACTTACTCCAAGACACGCTGGCTGAAGTATCTGGACGAGCCCAACACCGTGGAATGGCAGAAGGTAGTGGGCACCGCCTATGGCACCATCTACGGTTGGAAAGCCGACGGGCTGTTCCGCACGGAAGAAGAGATAGACAACTCTGCCTGGTATGGAAGCCGTCCCTGTGTGGGCGACATCAAGTATGTGGATATGAATGGTGATGGTAAGATTGACAGTCAGGACCGTGGTGCTTTTGGGCGTTCCAACCGCCCACAACTGACTTTCGGCTTGAATCTTGGTGCCTCTTGGAAGGGATTCGACTTCAACGCCCAGTTCACCGGCGGTGCCCTCTTCGACGTTTCCATGACCGGTACTTACTATAACGGCTACGATGACAACACCATCTGGACACAAACTTTCAAAGAAGCAGCCAATTCCCCACTCTTCTTGGTGGAGAATGCTTATAGCATCGACAACCCGAACGGCTCTTTCCCGCGCATCACACTGGGTGCTCCCGGCCACGGCGGCGACAACGGTCTGAGTTCTTCCTTCTGGTGGAGAGACGGTAAATATGTGCGACTGAAGTCGGCACAAATCGGTTACACCTTCCCCAAGGCCTGGATGAGCAAGCTGAACATCGAGAACCTACGCATCTTCGTGGAAGGCAGCAACCTCTTTACCATCGACGGGCTGCCCGAAGGCATCGACCCCGAATCGCCGGGCGTGAACAACGGTTACTATCCGCAACAGCGCACTGTGATGGGTGGTCTTACATTAACTTTCTAAAAAACTGATAAATATGAAAAAGATTATAGCAGGATTGTGTCTTATGGGAGCTACGCTGGGGCTGACCTCCTGTAACGACTTTCTGGATATGACCCCTACCGACAAGATTTCCGACAAGGGGGTATGGACCAATGTCAGCACAGCTGAATATTCTGTAAACTATCTATATAGTTACATTTATGATGTGGTAGCAAGTCAGTGCGTGGCGGGAGAGACGGAAGCCTTGACCGACCAATTGAAATACGGTTCCTATAACTACAATTCGCTTTGCTTCATTCCCAGTGAGATAGCCTACGGCGGAAGCAACCTGACAGCGACCTACGTAGATGCCTATTTGGGTTATTGGGGTAGTTGGTACAGTGCTGTACGCAGAACCAATCAGGAAATTTCTTCCCTGAAGAAGTACGGGACCTTGGCAGAATCGGATGCCGTGCGGCTGGAAGCCGAGATGCGCTTTGTACGTGCTTACCTCTATTTCGACCTGATGAAGCGCTACAAAGAGGTCATCATTTACGATGAAGACCTGACTGCCATCACCGAAAACAAGGCACTCAATACCGAAAAAGAGGGCTGGGACTTCATCCAGCAGGATTTGGAATACGCGGCAGCCAACCTGCCCGAGGCTAAGGATGCCAAGGGCCGTGCCAACAAGGGACAGGCATGGGCTTTCATGTCGCGTGCCATGCTTTATGCCGAGCGTTGGGAAGCCGCCAAGAAAGCAGCCGAAGAGGTGGAAAAGCTGGACTACGCTCTGGAAGCGGACTATGCGGACAGCTATATGAAGCCAATAACCGAAGGAAACAAAGAAGCCATTCTGCAATACTGCTTCGACCGCAAGCTGGATATCACTTACGGCTTCGACTTCTACTATACTCCGGGCGGAGACTATAAACTGAACGGACAGACCGGCGGCGGTTACGGCACGCCTACACAGGAGATGGTAGAATCTTACGAATATGCCGAAGAAGGTGGTTTCCCGGACTGGAGCGCATGGCATGCCGAAGGCGTAACGGACACTCCACCCTACGAAGAGTTGGAACCCCGTTTCCAAGCTTCCATCCTCTACAACGGAGCATCCTGGAAAGACCGTACCATCGAATCGTTTGTAGGAGGCAGTGACGGTTTCTGTGTATGGAACAAGGAACCGGAGCCCCAAGGCCGCACCACGACGGGCTACTATCTGCGCAAGCGCGTAGACGAGAGCCACGACGTCATCAACGAAAACGGAAGTGTACAACCTGTCACTATCATCCGCTTAGGCGAGGTGTTGCTGAACAAGGCAGAAGCTTGCTACCGTCTGAACGATGCTGCCGGTGCCAATGCTGCCGTGAAGGCTATCCGCGACCGTGTAGGACTGCCTTATCAGGACAAGGCAGGCGAAAACTTGTGGAAAGCCATCCGTCAGGAACGCAAGGTGGAACTGGCTTACGAGGGACAGTGGTATTGGGATCTCCGCCGCTGGAAAGTGGCACACGAGCAATACCCTACAGGCTTGAACGGCTATCAGGTGCACGGCTTGCGTATCGAGCAACAGCCGAACGGCGACTTTGTGTACAACTATGTATCTGTGGATGACAAAGACCGTAACTTCCCCGAACGGATGTACCGCTTTCCGTTGCCGTCTGGCGAGTTGAGCAGCAATGCCGCAGTCTCTCAGTACCCCGAATGGAAATAAACTATAGACAAGTATGCAATTATGAAGAAGATATATACTTTATTAGTAGGAGCCTTGGCATTGCTTTCCGCTTGCCATGAACCTGAGTATGTGCTGCCTACCGCAGACCGTCAAGGTCTTTCCAGCCTGACTGCCATCTTCACTTCCGGTCCGTTTGTAGACCAGGAGATGGCCAAGCTCAGCATCTCAGAAGACGAAACGAGTGACCGATATGTCATCCAGGTGCCCTGGTACTATCCCGAGACATCGGACGACGAGACTGCACAATACATGAGCAAGGTGCGTGTGCGTGCAGAGTTGCAGCCCAACTGTAACATTGAGCCGGGACTGGGTATCCTTGACCTGACTCAGGAGAACTACTTTACCTACACCAATGCCCAGGGCGTGCAGCGCAAAATCTGTATCACGGGCGAACGGGTGAAGTCGAACAAGTGTGAGTTGCTGGCTTTCAGCATCAACGAACCGGTCGTGGCCGGTGTGGTGAACAAAGGTGCCAAGAAGGTTGCCTTGATTACGCCGGACGATTTGTCCGCCTGCCTGGCCGAGGCACAGGTATCTCCCCATGCCACCATCTCGCCCGACCCGTCGGCAGCCGCCATCAACTACAACGAACCGGTAGAGTTCACCGTAACGGCAGACAACGGGGTAGACAAAGCCGTTTATACCGTGATGAAGGAGATTCCCGAAAAGATAGCCAAGGGATTCAATGCCAACCATACGGAACTGCTCTTCAACTTCGACCCGGTTTCCAACTTCGGTGCGCCTAACTATGCCGTGGGAGTAGGTCCTACACTGGCTGCTTTGGGCGGCCGCCTGGTAGTTTGCTACGGCGACGGCTCTACGCCGGTTTACCTGAACGGCTTGAACGGTTCCAAGATGGGTGAAATCAACTTGGGCAGTGCCCAGGCCGGTAGCGTGACGAACGACGAGGCAGAGAACTTACTGATTGTAAACCACGCCAACGGTGGCGAAACGGTGAACATCTACCGCACGGCTTCCGTGAAGGATGCGCCCACGCTGTTCCACTCGTTCACCAATTCTTCAACGTTCCCGATGGGTGCCAAGATAAAGGTAATCGGTAACATCGACGGGGATGCCATCATCATTGTACCGAACGAAGGTATTGCCGGAGTATCAAGTAGCAGTGAATTTACTGTAATCTTGGTTCGTGGCGGTGCTGTGGCCGGTGTACAGGCTATGAATATCGCATCGACAGGTGTTGCTTGGGGCGGTGCACCCGTCAACACAGCCGGTATTGCAGCCGCAGGCATTGACCCGACAGCAGGTGTATTCGAATCTATGTACGACCCGAGCAATTTCCATTGGATTAAGAGCGATGGCAGCATTGGTGTTGAACTTGGCTCCGACTCCAGCGGCTGGGGCAAGAATCCGAACTGTATCGACACGAAACGGTTCAACAACGCTACTTACGCAGCATTGTTCGTTGTCAGCCACTTCCCGCATTGGGGCATGGGACCGGAACTGTACGTATTCAATGCCGACGACCCGGCTGCCATTTCGGGCGACAACGTATGGGATTCTCCAGCATTGGCCATGAAAAATAATGCTATCGACTGGTATCAGACAGCTGATGCAGGCATTGCTTCAGGTGACGTGGTGATAGCTCCCTCAGCCAATGGTTTCAAGATGTATGTTTATTATTACGACCACAACAGTGGTGTAATCGGTGGTTATGCCACTGACTGTATTGCCGATTGACCTGGTTTAAGTTTTCAGATGGCGTCTTCCCCCTCTACCTTATTAGGTAGAGGGGGAAATACCCTCTGTTTTCCGTAACAAGCGTCCAAAGGAAGCATGGAGGAGGCATAAAGTAAAGAGTAAGTTTTCAATAGGTGTTTTACCTCTCCTGTCGTTTCTCTTACGGATGCTTCTCTTTTCCGTAGCTTGGCAAGGTATTATTCCTTCCATTAGAAGAATACCTTATGCGGATATAGACTGGAATTAGTGCAAATAAATTCACTACCATCCTATAATTATAGGTGTAACGGGCAATTCGCTTATAGTATGAAGCATCCCGGATAAGAAAAAGAACCAATAAATCCTACAAACTATACTTACTTGGAGCGGTATGTATGGCTCCTAAAAATATTGATACCAGAATGAAAAAAAAATTATGGATAGCCTCGTTCTTCTGCCTATGCCTCTTTGCCTCCTGTGGGGGCGATGACAACAAAGTGCCTGACTGGAACTGGGGCGAAGAAGAAGAGGAAGGAGGCACAGACAAGCCGGAGGCGAAAGAGAAGCCGCGGTATGTCTGGATAGATGCTGCCGGCAATTTCGAGCGCTATGCCAACAGCATAGACAACATCAAGGAAGACCTGCGAAAAGTGAAAGAGACCGGATTCACCGACATTGTGGTGGACGTGCGCCCCACGACGGGTGACGTGCTCTTCAAGTCATCCGTGGCCGAACCGCTGAAGAGAATCGACATCTGGAGCAATGCGGGCTACGTATGGGCGGAGCGGACTGCCACATGGGATTATCTACAGACTTTCTTGGACGAAGGGCACAAGCTGGGTCTGAAAGTGAATGCCTGTATCAACACCTTTGTAGGTGGCTATCTCTGTCCCTACGGATTAGGCTATGAAGGTATGCTTTATCGCGATGCCTCGAAAAAGAAGTGGGCCACGGTAATCAATGCCACAGGCAGACAAGTGAACACCATGGACCTGCAAAACTACGAAACAGACTGGGGAGTGAAATTTCTCAACCCCGCCAACAATGAGGTGCAGGAGTATCTGCTATCCTTGCTCTCCGATCTGGCCAAGTACAAGCCTGACGGCATAATACTGGACCGTTGCCGCTACGACGACTATGGCCTAATGAGCGACTTCTCGCCGGAGAGTCGAACGGAGTTTGAATTATTTATAGGTGAATCAGTGGAAAACTTCCCTGCCGACATCATGAAACCCGGAACGGATATCCCCGGAAAATGGTATAAACGTTGGAATGCGTTCCGTGCCAAAACGATACACGACTTCATCATAAAGGCGCACGATGAGGTAAAAGCCGTCAGCCCTGACACTCGCTTCGGAACATACGTGGGAGCATGGTACTCCACCTACTACACTAGCGGTGTAAATTGGGCAAGCCCCAAGTACAATCCCGCAGCAGATGGTTCTTACTCCCGATGGGCGGACAGCGACTATAAGGACTATGGTTATGCCGACCACCTGGACTTCATCTTCCTTGGTGCCTACGCGGCTGTCGATAAAATCTATGGTTCTACGGAATGGACTGTGCAGGGCTTCTGCAAACTGGGCGGTGCCAAGCTGATGGGCGACGTGCCTTTTGCCGGCGGACCGGACATAGGCAACGGCTCGGGCTGGGAGAACGGAGGACAAGCCAACCAGGTGCCCAAGTCCATCAATGCCTGCATCAACGCCTGCGACGGCGGCATGTTCCTCTTCGACCTCTGCCACATCCGCATGCACAACTATTGGGATGCCTGCAAGCAGGGGATAGACAATTATCTGAAAACAGTAAAGTAAATCAAAGTGATTTAGGCGCGGATTGCGTGAGTTCCGCGGAATCCGTGTAATCCGTGCCTAAATTATAATTGCATCGTAAGGGAATCCTTACCCAATTCATAATTCAAAATTCATAATTCCAATGAATCATCTGTTAAGAATCTTGTGGACTCTGGTTCTTCCGCTGATGGCGGTAGCACCGACGGCTGCCGCCATCAGCGGAAGTTTTATCCAACCCTGGCTTGTGGCCGACTGGGACGATGCCCGCTGGCAACAGGAGTACGCCATGCTGTCCGAAGCAGGCATACACCGACTGATCTTCATGCACACCGTACACACGGACAAGGAGGGAAAGGCACAGGCCGTTTATCCCACCCGGATAGAGGGTATCGCCCCCGGCACAAACGACCTGCTGGACGGCTGCCTGCGCAATGCACAAAAGGCGGGGTTCGAGGTCATCGTGGGGCTGAACTTCGACGAACGGTGGTGGAACACGAGCAAATGGACTCCCGAATGGATAACGGAACAGATGATGCTGGGCAACCGTGTGGCCCAAGAAATCACGGAGAACTACCGCTCACGCTATCCCGGCACGCTGAAGGGATGGTACTGGGTATGGGAGATTGAAGCCTCTTTCATTGTGAACTCTCCCGAACTGGGCGACCTGCTGGTGAACGCCCTCAACATCAATCTGGACTGCCTGACCCGGCTGACACCCGACCTGTCGGTGATACTCTCCCCCTTTATGAACAGCCAACGGTGCACTGCCGAAGCCCACGCCAAGGTGTGGGGCGGCATACTCCGCAACGCCCACCTCAAGGACGGCGACATACTGGCACCGCAGGACTGCGTAGGGTCGGGATTCCTGAAACCGGAAGAGACGGCACAATGGTTCAAAGCACTGGCCGCCGTCATCCCCGCCTCGCCTAAAATCAACTTCTGGGCAAACATCGAATCGTTCGACCAACGGTTCTGGACTACCGCACCGCTGAACCGCATCAAGATGCAGGCGGACAACGTGGCTCCCTACGTGAGCGACATGATTACCTTCGCTTACAGCCATTACTATTCGCCGGAGCGGATTCGTCCGGCGTTGCACCGGGCCTATTGCCAATGGGCAAAGAGCAGTGAACTGCCTGCCGCAGCACGCCCGGCCCAAGTGAACAGCCTCTCCATCGAAAAGGACGGAGAGAAAACCCTACTGAAATGGACATTCAACCCCCAAGAGCCAACCCTCCTGGGACACCATATATATAAGGATGGCATCCTGATAGGTGACGTGCAAAGCAATCATTGGACCGCAACCGCCACACCGGATACTGCCACCGCCACCTTCGACCTGACCGGCAAAGGAAACGGACACTACGAAGTACGCGCATATAATGTGATAGGAGAAGAGGCGGAGAAGATTTCTGATTTCTGATTTCATCCACTATATGCAGGAGTTAAGCTGAAAAAATGGCTAATGGTTAATGATTAATGGGTTGTGCTATCTTGTGGCTTGTAACTTGTAGCTAAAAATTAACGAACTAATAAACTTAAAAACTTAAAATAATGAAAAGACTTTTTATCTGTACCCTGATGACCCTTGGCATACTCGCTTCATTGAGTGCCGCCAATCCGTATGGCGGCAAAGTGACCTGCAACGGCAAGGGCGTGCCCGGCGTAATCGTGACCGACGGCATAGACTGTGTGACCACCGGCAAGGACGGTGCCTATACTTTGGAGCGTAACCGCGGTGCCCGCTTTATCTACCTCTCCACCCCGGCAGGCTATCAAGTGGCCTGCAAGAACAAGACCATCGGGCAGTTTTATCAAAAGATAGACCCGGCAAACGAAGTCTACAACTTCGAGCTGGCCAAGAACCGGATAGACGACAAGAAGCATCTCTTCACCGTGCAGGCCGACCCGCAAGTGACCAGCGAGAAGGAGATAGCCCTCTACGGCAAATACTTGGATGACATGAACGCCTACCTGAAGCAGTATCGTGGCAAGACCGACCTTTTCTCCATAGACTGCGGCGACATTGTGGGCGACTCCCCCCAGCTCTTCCCCGCCTACATAGACACGGTGGCGAAGCTCGGCATGCCCGTCTACCGCGCCATAGGCAACCACGATATGACCTACGGTGGACGTTCCTGGCAATACTCCTTCAAGACGTTCGAGGAGTATTTCGGCCCCTCGAACTACTCGTTCAACAAGGGCAAGGCACACTACATCGTCATCAACAACAACTTCTATGTGAACCGCGACTACCAGTACATAGGCTATGTGGACGAGAGCATCCTGGCATGGATGGAGCAGGATCTGAAGTATGTGCCTGCCGACCACTTGGTGTTTGTCATAGCCCATATCCAAATCAGCACGGAGAAGGAACTGGAATGGAACACCCTGCACCAGGACGAGACGAGCAATGCCCGTGCCCTGTTCGACCTGCTGGAGGGAAGGGAGGTGCATTTCCTGACGGGACACTCCCACTTCAACCACAACGTATGCTTCACCGACAGGATGATGGAGCACAACACCACGGCTGCCTGCGGCATCTGGTGGAAGTCGGAACTGAGCATGGACGGCACGCCTGCCGGATATGGCGTGTACGAGGTGGACGGCAACCGGGTGAAATGGCTGTACAAGAGTGCCGGACAGCCGGACGGCTACCAGTTCCGCGCCTATCCTGCCGGAAGCAGCGACGAATATCCCGCAGACATCCTTGCCAACGTATGGAACTGGGATGAGTTGTGGAGAGTGGAATGGATGGAAGACGGCAAGGTAATGGGCAAAATGACCCACTACACCGGCTACGACCCGCTGGCAGCCAAGATATGTGCCGACAAGAGCATTGTGGAATACGACTGGATAAACCCCATCCACACCCGTCACATGTTCCGCGCCACGCCCAAGAACCCAAAAGCAAAGTTGGAAGTCAAGGTGACCGACCGTTTTGGCAACGTATATACCCAAGAAGTGAAATGAGCAGAAGGTGTTTCCACAGAGCCGTTGTGATGCTGGCAGCCGCAGTTGTGCTGGCCGGTTGTTCCCTCCGCACCGCCGAGAAGGTGGATGTCCTGGTGGTGGGGGGCGGCACGAGCGGCGTGGCTGCCGGGCTGCAATCGGCACGGATGGGGGCGCGTACCTTTATTATAGAAGAGACCGACTGGCTGGGCGGCATGCTGACCGCCGCAGGAGTCAGTGCCGTGGACGGTAACTACCGCCTGCGTGCCGGGATATGGGGCGAGTTTCTCGACAGCTTAGTCATGCACTACGGCGGATCGGACAGCCTCAAGACGGGCTGGGTGAGCAACGTGCTGTTTGAACCAGCTGTGGGCAACGACCTCTTCCACCGGATGGCTGCCGCCGAACCGCTACTCACCGTGAAGCACGGCACTGCCTTTGTGGATGCCCGCCGCGAGAAAGGCCGTTGGATAGTCCGCACGGAGCACGCAGGCAAGACGGAGACCGTGGAAGCTCGGGTACTGATAGATGCCACCGAACAGGGCGACGTGGCTCGTGCACTCGGTGTGCCCTACGACATCGGCATGGAGAGTCGCGAGGCGACCGACGAAGACATTGCCCCCGAAACGGCCAACGGCATTGTGCAGGACTTGACCTATGTGGCCATCCTGAAGGACTACGGGCACGATGTACGGATAGCCCGTCCCGAAGACTATGACCCCGCACTCTTTGCCTGCTGCTGTGCCAACCCGCTGTGTACCAATCCGCGCGAACCGAACCGTGTATGGTCGAAAGAGATGATGATGAGCTACGGACGGCTGCCCGGAGGGAAAATCATGATAAACTGGCCCATCGAGGGGAACGACTACTATACCAACATGATAGACCTGAGCCGCGAGGAACGCGAAGCGGAAATCGCCAAGGCGAAGCACAGAACGCTCTGCTACCTCTACTTCCTACAGAACGAGCTGGGGCTGACTACCCTGGGGCTGGATGACGAAACCTTTCCCACCGAAGACCGCCTACCGCTGATTCCCTATCACCGGGAATCGCGCCGCATACATGGCAAGGTGCGCTTCAATCTGAACCACGCCATGCATCCCTACGAACAGCCCGAACCGCTCTATCGCACCTGCATTGCCGTGGGCGACTATCCCGTAGACCATCACCATACCCGCTATACCGGAGCCTACTCGTTGCCCGATCTCCATTTCCACCCTGTGCCCTCGTATGGCGTGCCTCTCGGTGCGTTGATACCTGCGGACAGGCAAGGGCTGATTGTGGCCGAGAAATCCATTTCAGTGTCCAACATCATGAACGGCTCCACACGCCTGCAACCGGTGGTGCTGCAGATAGGCCAGGCGGCAGGGGCATTGGCTGCCTTGGCAGTGAAGCAGGGCTGTACGGTGGACGAGGTGCAGGTGCGCGAGGTGCAACGTGCCGTGCTGGATGCAGGCGGTTACTTGCTGCCTTATCTCGACGTGCCGAAAGATTCCCCGTACTTCAAACCCTTGCAGCGCATAGGCTCGACAGGCATCCTGAGATGGGAGGGGCGCAACGTGGACTGGAGCAACGAGACGTGGATTCATGCCGACTTCCTGCTGCGTGCCTCCGACCTGCATTGCCTGGCGGAATACGGAATGAATGCTCCTGATGACAAGGCTTTGCCGGAACGGACGGTCAGCATCGCCGAAGCGGTGCATATCGTCACAGGAAAAGAAATGGGAACCGTGTGGGAACAAGTGGAGGCGATAGTCCATAAGTATGCCTGGAGCGACTGCGACACCCAACGTCCGATACTCCGCAAGGAGTTTGCCGTATTGGCGGACGAACTTTGCAACCCGTTTGCGCGGGCGGTAAATATAAAGGGAGAGAGTGACTGATTTCATTTAAGAGAGCCATCGGCTTTTAACTCCCTGAACGGAAGGAGTGAAGTGAAAACTTTCGAATAACTTCCATAAAAGGAAGAAGCATAAAGCATAAAGTATAAACTAAAAAATAAACGTAATGACAATGAAAGCGAACTTAAAAAATCTGTTGCTGGCAGTCCTGGTTTCCACGAGTGGCGCAGCATTCACC
This sequence comes from Bacteroides sp. AR20, assembly GCF_964250605.1. Taxonomy (NCBI): domain Bacteria; kingdom Pseudomonadati; phylum Bacteroidota; class Bacteroidia; order Bacteroidales; family Bacteroidaceae; genus Bacteroides; species Bacteroides sp. AR20. The sequence continues at coordinate 223,138 of NZ_CAXUGK010000003.1, forward strand.
TCTTGCGGACAGCAGGCCGCTGTAGAACCTACCAAGCCCGCCTTGATGTGGTTTGATGCCGAAGCGAACTTCGGAAGGTTTAATCAGAAAGACTCCATCGACTTCTATCTGGAGAAAATAAAGTCATTAGGCTTTACCCATGCCGTGGTAGATGTGCGCCCCATCACGGGCGAAGTGCTGTTTGAAAGCGCCTACGCCCCCAAGATGGAAGAGTGGAACGGTGCCAAGGCGGGTGACTTCGACTATCTGGGTCACTTCATCGAGAAGGGACACGAGCTGGGACTGGAGATTCACGCCTCACTCAACGTGTTCTGCGCCGGGCACAACTACTTCGACCGCGGATTAGTGTACAGCGGACATCCCGAATGGGCATCCATCGTCTACAACCCTGAGCGTGGACTGATACCTATCACGGAGGAGAAAGACAAGTATGGCGGCATGATAAATCCCCTGAACGAGGAGTATCGCACCCACATACTCAATGTGCTGAAAGAACTGGTAGGCAAGTACCCGGCATTGGATGGCCTGATGCTGGATCGCGTGCGTTATGACGGCATCAGTGCCGACTTCTCCGATCTCTCCCGTGAGACCTTCGAGGCATACATCGGTGAGAAGGTAGAGAACTTCCCCGAGGATATATTGACGTGGAACAAGGAGGGCAAGCGTCCCAAACCCGAATTGGGCAAATGGTCGAAGAAGTGGTTTGAATGGCGCACCAAGACCATCACGGAGTTTATGGGCATCATGCGCGATGCGGTGAAGAGTGTCAACCCCAATATTTCCTTCGGCACATACACCGGTGCATGGTATCCCTCTTACTATGAAGTAGGGGTAAACTTCGCCAGCCGTGAATACGACCCCTCGCAGGAGTTCGACTGGGCCACACCGGAGTATAAGAACTACGGCTATAACGAGCTTCTGGACCTCTATGCCACCGGCAACTACTACACCGACATCACCATCGAGGAGTATAAGAAGAGCAACAACGTAATCTGGAACGAGACCGACAGCCAGGCACAGCAGGGCATCTGGTACTGCGTGGAAGGTTCCTGCCAGCAGTTGCGCCGTATCCTCTGCGGCCGACCCTTCATGGGCGGCATATTGGTGGACCAGTTCTACGACCATCCGGAGAAGCTGACCGCCACCATTGCAGAGAATCTGAAAGACGCTGACGGCCTGATGGTGTTCGACATCGTGCATATCATCACCAAAGACCTTTGGAAAGAGGTGGAGGCAGGTATGCGTGAAGGTGGAAATCTGAAGTAAGGGACGAGCTACGAGTGACAAGATATATACATATATAATATGGCTATGAACAAGACAACTGATAATAACAAACAGCCCACCCGTCGTGCATACTCGCTCGATGCGCTGCGAGGCTACGCCATACTGACCATGGTGCTATCCGCCACCGTGGTCTACGGCATATTGCCGGCATGGATGTACCATGCACAGGAACCGCCCCCAACCCATGCCTACCAGCCAGACCTGGCAGGACTGACCTGGGTGGACCTTGTATTCCCCTTCTTCCTCTTCGCCATGGGTGCGGCATTCCCCTTCTCGCTGCGCCGCAAGTACGAGAAGGGCTGCAGTATGTGGCAACTGGCCTACGGGGCGGTGAAGCGCGGCGTGCAGCTGATGTTCTTCGCCATCTTCATACAGCATTTCTATCCCTATATGCTCAGTGCACCGCAGGACGTAAGGGCATGGCTGTTGGCATTGGCATGCTTCGCCGTACTGTTCCCCATGTTCATGCGCATACCGTTGAAGATGCCCGAGTGGGCGCATACCTCCATCAAGCTGGGTGCCTACGGTGTGGCTACGGCGATGCTGCTCTGCACGGACTATGCCAACGGAGCGGAGTTCAACCTCTTCACCAGCAACATCATCATCCTGCTGCTGGCCAACATGGCGCTGTTCGGTTCTCTAACCTATCTGCTGACCATGTACAGCTGGTGGGCGAGGGTGGCGGTGTTGGCTGCCCTGGCCGGCGTGGTACTAAGTGCGCAGGCGGACGGCTCGTGGGCACAGATGTTGTGGGGCTATACCCCCGTGCCGTGGATGTACAGGTTTGAATACCTGCGCTACCTCTTCATCGTGTTGCCGGGCAGCATGGCGGGCGAGCTGGTGATGAAGTGGATGAGCCGTCCCACGAGTGAGGACGGTGCGGAAAGCCCCCCCCGTAAGGTGGCCTACGCCATGCTGTGCATCTCGGTAGGCATCATCCTGGCCAACCTCGTGGGGCTGTACAACCGTTGGAGCTTCCTCACCCTGATACTCTCCGCGCTGCTCATCCTTGCAGGCTGGTGGCTGACCCGTGGCCTGTCGGACAGCGGCATCCTGTGGCATGACCTGCTCCTGCTGGGTGCGGCACTGCTGCTGGTGGGTCTTTGCTTCGAGCCGTTCCAGGGGGGTATCAAGAAGGACGGGCCGACCTTCGGCTACCTCTTCGTCACCTCCGGACTGGGCTGCATGGCACTGATGGCTTTCCATGTGGTGTGCGACTACTTCTGTTGCCACCGCAGCATGTCGTTCCTCGTCATGTCCGGTCAGAACCCTATGATTGCCTACGTGGCCTGCGACCTTCTCATCTATCCCTTGTTCAATCTCTTGGGAATTATGAAATGGTTGGGTATCTTTGCCACCAATCCGTGGTTAGGCTTCCTGCAAGGCCTGCTGCTCACGTCGATGGCCTTGCTGGTGACGATGTTCTTCACACGCATCAAGTGGTTCTGGAGGACATAAGGAGAGTGACCGGCGATTGATGTATAACGATAATCTGATATATAAAGGATGATGACAAACGGCTGTATGTTCAACCGTTCCCGTCATTCATCCCTTAGAATGGAACAACTAATGATAAAATACAATATGAAAAAACTTTCTATCTTCGTCCTGGGCGCCCTGTTGTGCGGTGCGCAGGGAGTGAATGCAAAAGGTACGGACAAGGAAGTACGGGGCGACGATGCCGCCGTGCGTTACACGGGCCGTACACAGGTGGACAACGATGGATCGGTGACCTTCGACTGGGTGGGCACTTACCTTGAAACCCGTCTGACAGGCGGCAGATTGGCCGTGCGGCTCTCCGAGACCGGGACGAGCTATTACAATGTGTTTGTGGACGGCAAGCTGCACAACGTGGTGAAGGCTTGCGGTAAGGATACGGTGATAGACTTCGTGAGTGGAGTAAGCCGCAACGCCCATGCCCTGCGCATACAGAAGCGCACCGAGGGCGAGTTTGGCAAGACCACCATACACCGCTTCCTGCTGCCCCAGTCGGGTGCGTTGCAGCAAGCAAACATCGAGCGCAGCCGTCACATCGAGTTCATCGGCAACTCGCTGACCTGCGGCTATGGCACCGAGGGCAAAGACCGCAACGAGCCGTTCAAGTTAGAGACCGAGAACTGCAACCTGTCGTTCTCCACCATCGTCTCCCGCTACTTCGATGCCGACTACACGCTCGTGGCCCACTCCGGACGCGGTGCCGTGCGCAACTATGGCGACACCGTGCGTGTCTCTGCCGTGACCATGCGCGAGAAGATGCTCCAGACTTTTGACGAAGGTTCCAAGGAGCAGTGGGACTTCAAGGCCTACACCCCCGACCTGGTGGTCATCAACCTCGGCACGAACGACTTCTCCGTAGAGCCGAAACCCTTCAAGAGCGAGTTTGTGGCATCGTACACCAAGATACTGAAGCAGTTGCGCCAGCACTACGGTGATGTGCCCATCCTCTGCATCTATTGCTGTACCATCCCCGCCCCGGTGTACGACTATTACGAGACCGCCCTCGTCGAGATGAACGATAAGAACATCCACCTGTTGCAGATGAAGAAGGACCTCTTCAATACCGAAGCAGACTACGGTGCCGTATGGCATCCCAACTACAACGGCCAGCGCAAGATGGCCATGGAAATCATCCCGATGGTATCGACAATCACAGGTTGGGAACTGTCGGGGAAAGCAGTAGAATGACCAATTATTAATCATATCCCTCATGACCAGCTTTCTCAAATCCGCAGCCCTCGTCGCCCTATGCGCCCTGGCAAGCTGTACAAAGCCGCTGGAAACGGCTTCTTACTCGGTAGTGCCCCTGCCGAGCGAAGTGACTCCCTCGGAAGGCACTCCCTTCCGCCTGAACAGCAGGACTTCCGTGTTCTACCCCACAGGCAACGCACTGCTGAAACGCAATGCAGAGTTCCTCTCCGAGTATGTGGCACAATCCATGAACTTCGCCCTCCCTGTCAGGGAACAGGCGGAAGGCGAAGCCCCCGAACATGCCATCACGCTGGTACTCGACTCTACCATAAATAATGAGGAAGGCTACCGCCTCTCCGTGACGGAAAAAAGTATCAGGATAGAAGGGCGCACCGAGCAAGGAATTTTCTACGGCATACAGACCTTGCGTAAGTCGTTGCCTGCCGTGGCCGAGAGCAAGAGCATACTGCTGCCCGCTGCCGTAGTGAACGATGAACCGCGCTTCACCTACCGCGCCATGCACCTCGACGTGTGCCGGCACTTCTTCCCCGTGGAGTTCGTGAAGAAATACATCGACCTGCTGGCTCTGCACAACATGAATACCTTCCACTGGCACCTGACCGACGACCAGGGCTGGCGCATCGAAAGCAAGAAATATCCCAAGCTGAATGAAATAGGTTCTGTGCGCCACCGTACCGTGGTGGGCTACTTGGGCAGCGGCGAGTATGACAACACCGACTACGGCGGCTACTACACTCAAGAACAGATGAAAGAGGTGGTGGCCTATGCGGCAGAACGCTACATTAACGTGTTGCCTGAGATAGACCTGCCCGGTCATACCCTCTCCGTGCTTGCCTCCTATCCGGAGTTCGGCTGCACGGGCGGCCCGTATGAGGTGTGTCCCGACTGGGGTGTCTTCCCCGACGTACTCTGCATCGGCAACGAGCAGGCCATGCAGTTCGTGGAGGATATTCTGGGCGAGCTGATAGAGATATTTCCCTCCAGGTACATCCACATCGGAGGCGATGAGGCACCGCGTGTCCGTTGGAAGAATTGTCCCAAGTGCCAGAAGCGCATCGCCGAGGAAGGCCTGAGGGCAGGAGGCGGATTCACTGCCGAAGACCGCTTGCAGAGCTACTGCATGCAGCGTGCCGAGCGTTTCCTCAACGCCCGCGGACGCAGCATCATCGGTTGGGACGAGATACTGAACGGTGACGTGGCTCCCAATGCCACGGTGATGTCCTGGCAAGGCTCTGCCGGTGGCATCAAGGCTGCGCAGATGGGACACGATGTCATCATGGCTCCCAACACCCACTGTTATTTCGACTTCTATCAGACTGCCGACACCAAGGACGAACCCCTTGCCATAGGTGGATGCCTGCCCGTAAGCAAGGTGTATGAACTGGAACCCACGGCAGGACTGACCGAAGAGCAGGCCAAGCACGTCTTGGGTGCGCAGGCCAACCTTTGGACGGAATACATCGCCACTACCGAACACGTGGAATATATGCTGTTGCCCCGTCTGGCCGCCTTGGCCGAAGTGCAGTGGACGGCTCCCGACAAGAAGGACTATAAGAAGTTCGAGAAGCGTGTAGTGCACCTGATGGAGTTCTACCGCCGCGATGGATTCAACTTCGGCAAGCATCTCTACAACCTTCATGCCGCTGTGCAGCCCGATGTGGAGAAGCATCAATCCCTTATTACCCTGAGCGCGATAGACGATGCCCCCATCTATTACACCCTGGATGGCAGTGAGCCTACCACGGCTTCCACCCGCTATACGGAGCCTGTCTCCATAACTGCCTCTACAGAGTTTCGTGCCGCAGTGATACGTCCCGATGGCTTCAACAGCTCGTGGCAAGAGACCTTCTCCTTCAACAAGGCTACGCTCTGTCCGGTGACTTTCCTCACGGTGGAGCCGTTCCCCAACTATACCTTCGATGGTCCCGTGCTCTTGGTGGACGGCAGAAAGGGCAACGAGAACTTTGCCACCGGTGCATGGATGGGCTTTGCCTCTGACCGGGCGGTGGAGCTGCTCGTCGACCTGCAACAGCCCACCGAGGTGAAGCACATCAGCGTGAACACCATGACCTATATGGATGCCTGGATTATGGCACCCACCTCCGTCACGGCATCCGTCTCCACCGACGGCAAGGAGTTCACCGCTGTGGGCACCCAGGGCGCTCCTGTGGATACCGACATCCATAAGCATTGCGTCGATACGCACGACTTCGATTTCGACCCCGTCAATGTCCGCTACGTGAAGCTGAGCCTGCAGCCTTCGCCCGCCTTGCCCGTGGGCCACGCTGCCGAAGGCAAGGCTCCCTTCCTCTTCATGGACGAAATCGTGGTCAGTGATTGAGGCTTGATGTACTTGTGCCCCAATCGTCACTCTTGAATAGATAATCTTCAGGCACGGATGACACGGATTTACACAGACGTTGTTTAATTCTCTCCGTGAAGTTCCGTGTCATCCGTGCCTGAAAGAAAACAATAGAAGCGTTTGTGCGTATCCCCTTTAATCCTTTCATTCTTTAATTCTTTCATTTTTATAATAGATGAACATTCATTTCTCAAAGAATATTGCCGCCATGCTGCTCTGCCTGCTCTATGCGCTGAACGGTTTTTGCGGAGACAAGCCGGTGAAACCCATTACCGGCACGTGGATAAACCTCGCCTATCAGGACGTGCGAAACAAATATACCAACCCCACGGTATCGGACAATACCGGCCCCGAACTGTGGGAGCAGAAAGTGCAGGAACTGCACGAGATGGGTATGGAGTACCTCGTCTTCATGGCAGTGGCGAATGAAGGTCGTGCCTACTACCCCTCCCTACTGATGCCCCACGTCTATCCCGAAGGGCGTAAAAGCCCGGTAGATGCCATCATGGATGCCGCCGCACGCTTCGGCATGAAGGTATTCATGAGTACCGGCTGGGCCAAAGACCAGGACGACAACCTGCGTGACCCCGCCATTCGCCGCCGCCAGCAGGAGATGATGCAGGAGCTTGCCGGGCTGTACGGCCACCATCCCGCCCTCTACGGCTGGTATCTTCCTGTGGAAGACTGCCTCTGCCCCCTCTTGTCCGAACATGCCGTAACCGCCGTCAACGCACTGACCGACAAGGCACGTTCCCTCACCCCCGGCAAGAAGATCCTCATCTCCCCCTACGGGCTGGTGGACTCCGACTTCACCAATCCGGAATACGAACGCCGCCTCTCACGCCTGAAGGTAGACATCATCGCCTACCAGGACGAGGTGGGCTGCGTGCGCGAACCCTTCCCCATGCCCCGCCTGAAAGAGAACTGGAAGAAACTGCGCGACATCCACAACCGTCTGAACATCGCCTTTTGGGCCAACTGCGAAACCTTCACCTGGGAGAAAGCGACGAACGACCGCACCTCTGCCCTCATCCCCGCCGCCTATCAACGGTTATTGTCACAACAGGTAGCCGCTTCTGTGGCCGGTGTGGAGTGCATCATCTCCTTCATGTTCTGCGGCATTATCGAGAAGCCCGATTCTCCCTTTCAATTGGGACAGCCCTACTGGTCGGGCATCGCCTACCGCAACTACATGGACTGGCTGAACGGTGGCCGCTACTGGAGGCTGCTGGAAGCTTCTCATCGTGGGACATTGGGTAACGGCATCCCCGTTTCGACCACTGTAAACGGTAATGTCTCCTCTCCGCTGCTGGATGGACGTACTGCCGACGAGAATCCCGACGATTCCCGATGGATGTCTTTCGGCAAGGGACGACACGAGCTGACGATGGACTTCGGGCAGGAAATCAGGCTGGACGAGCTCTTCTTGCGCCTGCTCGACTACCGCCCGGGAATGGTGACACAGCCGGACAAGGTGTATTTCTATGTTTCCTCAGACGGTACTTCCTATCGGTTGCTGTCTGTCCGCAATGCCCCCTGCTTCCCCAATGCCGGGCACGATGCCTGGATTGACGGTATTCTTCTGGAAACAGCGAATGTGCCTGCCCGCTACCTGAAGCTGGTATTCGATTCGCCTCACTCCGTATTGATGGATGAACTGTATGTAAATCCCACCGGGCTATGCGACGAGGCCAATTCTGATTTTCCAGACACGGATTGAGTGGATTTCTTTCTTTTACGCAGCAAAGACTATCTGTTTTTCCCTTCCAGCCTGTGGATGCTCTTTTCTACCTCTAAGTCCAGTACCTCGTTCCCGATGTGGAACGTGGCATTATAAAAAGATTGTGATAATGCCACTTATCAAAACTAGATGATTATCACAAGTGCACATCTTATTTATCTGAAAATCAATTAGACTTTTGATAATATTATTGTATATTGTTCATTTTGATTATATGGCAATATCGCCGAAATTAAAAAATCATACACAATGAACGATTACAAATCCATTCCACGCAATGAGTTCTTCGTTTACTGCAAAAGAGCTTTTGAGAGTTTCAGACTGTCCACTTACATGACCGACAGGTATTTACGTTACATCGAATACATATCCCAATACATGGAGGATATGAATATTGATTATTACGATTTGAATTTCAGTCTTGCTTTTCAAGAGAAGATTGCAAAGGCTGATAATTCTCCAAATCAACGAAAGTCAAAAGAGTATTCTTGTGCGTTAAGTCTTATAGACAGGTTCATTCAAGGCTTGCCGTATGTTGCACAGCGAAAGAAACTCAAGACATACAATTTCCCATCCAATGAATTGGGTGATTATGCAAACAAGTTCATTGAACACATAAAAACAAGGAAATGCAAGAATGTTACCTTAACCCGTTGGCGGAATTAAAAAGATAATATATTGATGTTTAAAAAGTTGTGCATATTATTGATTTATAGTATATTAGAGATGGTCAAACCTTTAATATATCATCAATATATGCACAACTTATATACAATATTCAGTAAAATTCTTAAGATTTGCAAGTAATTTGGCGATAACCTCATAAATGAGAAGGGAAATATTCCTCGTCCAGGTGTTGTTCCCAAGTTTTCAGATATAGAAGTTATAGCTTTGAACCTTACATCCGAAGCCATGGGTATAGATAGTGAAAGTAATCTTTTTATTAGACTTTCTGAGTATAAGAATAAAATGCCCAATCTGATTTCAAGACGCCAGTATAATGACAGGCGTAAAACTACATCAACCTTATGCGACACTATCCGTAAAAGAATAGCTGAGAAGATAGATGGTGGTGAAGAATATTTCTGTATTGATTCAAAACCTATAGAGGTATGCCGGGTAGCTAGAGGGAAACGTTGTAAAATGGGCAGAAACGATTATAGTAAAGCTCCATCATTCGGATATTGTGCATCTCAGAAGAATTATTACTATGGATATAAATTACACGCTATTTGCGGTTTAAGTGGAGTTATCCATTCCTTTGACCTGACAAAAGCAAGTGTTCACGATATCAATTATCTTAAAAATATCAAATATGAATATCATGACTGCAGCATTCTCGGAGATAGAGGATATATTAGTAAGAATGTGCAACTGGATTTGTTTGAGACTGCAAATATAAGACTTGAAGTTCCATATAGACTGAACCAAAAGGACTGGAGTCCTACATTCATCCCATTTGCTAAAGCCAGGAAAAGAATCGAAACGGATTTCTCACAACTATGCGATCAGTTCATGATAGTGAGAAATTATGCTAAAGATACAGTAGGATTGTTTACCAGAATACTAGGGAAAATAAGTGCATTTACAATCCTTCAATATATAAACCACATTAACAACAAACCTATTGGCAGACTTAAATATGCGCTTATTTAATTCGGGAGTGTAATTTAAACTCTGTCTGGTTTCTATTTTATTAAAATCTCAACAAATATAATTTTTTCTTTTTGGATTTCCAAATGCTTCTTAAGATAGTTTTCGAATGTGTGCAAGGGCGGCGAAGAATGAGCCGTTTATATACCCTTGCACACATCCGGGAACTACCTTTTCTTTGCGTTTGAAAAGTCAAAAAGAGGAAATGGGTTATATCTCCAGAGGCATTCTCTCTCCAAATTTGATTCGTAGCTGTCCGGCAGTTAACGCCCAATTCTGGAGCGGATGCGTCCATTTTTTGGAGATGTTCATTACAGCCAAGTAGATTAATTTCATCAATGCCATGTCATTGGGAAAGACACCTTTGGTTTTGGTCACTTTTCGTACTTGACGGTGGAAGCCCTCGACGGCATTAGTTGTGTAAATCAGTCTTCGGATATGCTCGTCATACGCAAAATAAGCCGATAGATTATCCCAGTTCCGTCGCCATGATTCTAAGACAACAGGGTATTTTTTACCCCATTTATCTTCTAGTTTATCAAGGTTTAGCTCTGCTAAATCTTTATTAGGGGCTTGGTAGACTGTTTTCAAGTCTGACATAAACTCTTTTTGATCTTTTGAAGATATGTATTTCAAAGAATTTCTAATCTGGTGTATGATGCAATTCTGGATGATTACCTCAGGAAAAATAGTGCTGATTGCTTCCGCAAAGCCCGTGAGATTGTCTATGCAAGCGATCAGAACATCTTTCATGCCACGTGCTTTCAGGTCGGTCAACACGCTCAGCCAGAAGTTGGCACCCTCACTTTCTGACACATACATGCCAATCAATTCTTTATGTCCATCTTTTTTGACTGCCAGGACATTATAGACTGCACGACTTTCTGTACGACCACCATCCTTCACCTTGTAATGCATCGCGTCAAGCCAAACTATTGTGTACATTGATTCCAGTGGGCGGCTTTGCCACTCCTTGACCTTGGGAACTATGCGTTCAATGATTTCACTTAGCGTGTTGTGGGAGATGTCAACATCATACATCTCCTCGATATGGGAGGAAATATCCCTAAGGCTCAACCCCATGCCATACAGACTGATAATCTTGGAAGACATGTTGTCTGCAAGAATCGTCTCACGTTTTTTAAGAATCTCCGGGCTAAAGCTACTGTGACGATCCTGAGGTGTTACGATCTCTATTTCGCCGGCCATAGTTTTGACTCGTTTGCTTCCACGACCATTACGCTTATTACCGTTAAGACGCTCTGAAGCGTCAAGGTGAGAGGACATCTCGCCATCTAAAGCGGCCTCTAAAAACTCTTTTAACAAAGGACCAAAAGCTCCGTCTTTACCTGTGAGCGATTCGCCACTACGCAGTTGAGATAACGCTTTGTCCCGCATCTGCTGATACTCTTCACTGTTTCTATCCATAATACAAAGATAATTGTTTAGAGACAGAGTTCAGATTACGCTCTCTTTAATTCCGCCAACGGGTACTTCTATATATACAAATAATGTAATCTTTTAAAATATGAAAAAGACTTTATCCATTTTAGTATTCTTATTTAGTTCCATAGTAATATTGGCACAATCAGTAGAATATCAAACATTTATTTACACGAACGATGATTTAGCTAATGAAATTCAAAGTTTGTGTGAAGAAAGAAATTCCACCCGCAGTTATATGGGAGATTTGTTCAATGCCAGTAAAGAGTCTGTCAAAGGCATTGCATCCGGATATGTGACATCCTTCATTGATTTAGGAGTAAATGCCATAGGTTCTTTATTGACACGGAATTCTCGCCTAAAAAATGAGTGGGAAGAAACTATACGTACTGAAAATGTTTATACCACTAATATCAGCACTATATCAGAAATAAACGATTTTTATAAAGAGACCTCGTTCGACGGAGCGTTAGACCCTAAAGGCATGAAATTTGACGGAATAGGATGCCTGCGAAAAGAAGGGAATGATACGGTCTTTTACATTTCATGTCATATTGATCGTAACAAGATTAACCGTATCATAAACCACTCTAAATTTGAATTAGCACTCGACACCCTTATCATCTGCCCAACCCGCTCTAACTTGCCTAACTCTGTCTTAAATATTCCTTTTTCATTTGAAGAAAGAAAGAATTTCTGCTTTTCTATGACAATGAAGTTGACTTCTTCTTGGATGAATGAAATCGTACAGTTACAAAAAGACCAGGAATTAGGACAATTTTCATTAGAAATACCTGTAGATTCCAGCCAGCTTGACCGCAATGGCTTCTTCCGTTATATACGAAAAGACAATGAAGTCGCCAAATACAAAATCAGAGGCGAAAGTTTTATCGTTCCTCGCTCTTACATGGGTTTCCGTGATGAAAATGACGAATACAGAATCAGCTTCGGTACTGGGGAATACAAACTATCCATCGAGTTGAAAGAAACCTGCGACGCTACAGACCAATACCGGAAGAACTGGAAAGAAGACCGGAAGCGCAGAAAAAAGTTGGAACCATCCGAAGACATTATGACACGTAGCTGGCAAGTTGTCTCCAGCCAGCAATGGAATGAGCTGACCAAACAATGGGTCATTACAACCTTAAAGGCACCGGCAGATATTATAACACAAGATGTAATTGACAAGTTGGGACTCGAGGCTGAAACAAGCTATTAGAAATATCAGTTCACCTCTGCCCATCATTATCCCCAATAATTGTACAATTATAAAAACCTATTTTATGTAGCATAAGACTCATAAGTAGCATCAAAAATAGGAATGCATATAAACCGTATTATCATTTTGGTCATTTTTCTAAGTTTCACTACATCTCTTCAAGCACAAAGTGTCGAATCGGATGAATTGTTTTCCAAAGGGGTAGAATTGTACAATCTTAAGAGATATAATGAAGCCATCTCCTATTTCAACAAAAGCAACAATATTGACAAAGCACTATTAGATACGACTAACTCCCGGCGCTATTACTCAGAGATGTGGCTATCCAGCTGTTATATGCAATTAGGGAAAATAAAGGAGGCCCAAGCCATTAGCCCCGATTATTACATGGTACCTCCTATAGATAGGAGGCTCACCGTAGAGTCAGACCGTTTCTCTGAACTATCCAACATGTTTGCACAAGCTGGAAATCTGGAACGTGCATTGGAGTATGCTTTACGCTGTGCAGACATAGAAAAACAAGTAGCAGGAAAAGAACATATTTGGTATGGAAACAGTACCATTATCATAGGGAATCTATATTATGCATTAGGGGACTCTATCAATGCAGAAGAAAACTACCTGATAAATAAAAATATATGCAAGCATACTTATGGTGAATACTCTGAAAGATATGTTGATGCCCTTCTGTCGCTTGCATCTGTAAATACAGACTTCTCAATGAAAGACGGATTGGACAAAGCTACTCGTTATCTAGATGAAGCCTACAGCATAGCTCATAAACGATACCCTTTACTCGAAGCACAAATTGTCAACCAACAGTCGGTCATTGCATTCAGGAACAAAAACTACGAACAGGCCAAAACTTTGATGATGCAAGCATTATCTCTATGTGAACTAGCAGAAGGAAAAACATCAAACAATTATGAAATTTTATTGTCCAATACCATTGACTTATACCAAATGTTCGGACAATATGACGAAGCTATCACTCTGGGACAAGATTTTTTAGAGGCTTGTAACCAAGCTAATCGCAGCGATTCAATACCGGCATTTATTATGGTAAAAATAAGCCAAGCCAATATTGCCAAGGGAGATATAAACAATGCCCTAGTTCAAATAGAAAAGGCTGAAAACATAATGCGCCAATATGGCACGGCAAAAGTAGATTATATCAATATTCTAGGAATTATGTCAACAATATATTCCAATGCCGGAAATAAGCAGAAAGCCATCAGCCTTAATTCCAAAGTTTTGGAGTTTTATGAGAAAAAAGGATGGTTACAAGAGATAAGCTATATAGCTGCACTCAACAATCAAGCTCAACTATTCACAGATATCGGCGATTATGCCGGAGCAGTACAACTATACGAAAAATCATTAGAGCTCACTAAGACAATATGGGGAGATAAACATTTGCAATACTTATGTACAATCATCCTATGGATAGAACCCTATATACTCTTGAATATCGGAAACACAAATAAACAGGCCATATTTCAAAATCGGGTAAAAAAAGTCTTTATTGATATCCAGGCACGCTCACTATCACCTACTGATATAGCTCAAGAAGTAGATCCGGACAAATTCTATATGGCAATAGAGAAATTCCTACATCTATATTTAATGGACGCCCCTCCTCAACAAGAAAAACAAAGCCTTAAGGAATTTATCAGCAACCTAATAAAGAATGATTTAACACCGAATTTAGGAGAAGAACATCCCATCACCATACAGTACGAAAATGATTTGGCCCATATCTTATTTCTTCAAGGAAATTATAAAGAAGCCATCCTAATCAAAGAAAAACTACTTGAGAGTTCAAAAAAAATATATGGAACGGTTAGTAGCAGTAATTTAGCAGACATCGGAACATACTATTTATACAACAACGATATTTCCAACAGTTGTATCTACTTTGAGCACTGTCTGCAACAAACACAACAACAGATATTCTCTGACTTTCGATGGCTTACTGCCAATGAAAGAGCCTTATATTGGGCACGATACAAGAATATGATTGAAAACATCATCCCCATGTCCTATAAAGCTCAAGGGTATGCACGCTTCCTACCATTAAGCTACAATGCCCTACTTTTATCCAAAGGTATGTTACTCAATTCGGAAATAGAGTTGCACAAGCTCCTTCAAAGCAAAGGGAATAAGAATATAAGGGAAAAACTGGACAAATGGCGCTCACTGAACATGCAAATTGACCGTTTATCCTCACAAACCTCACGACCTCAACCTGAAATCATCGAAAAGCTTACTGCTGAAGCTAATGCAATAGAACGCGACCTATTATCTTCTTCCAAAGAATTTGGAGATTACACTCGTGCATTGGCAATAACATACGAAGACGTACAAAACAGTCTCGGTCAAAATGATATTGCTATTGAGTTCGCGGCTTTTTATACTCAACCAGACTCTTTACTTTATTGTGCCTATGTCCTTGATAAACTCCATCAACCCCGTATGGTCATACTAGGTACGCAAAAAGAATATGAAGCTACCCTAAAGGAAGCCTATTCAACACCGGCATTTTACAACCTCGTATGGAAACCTATCGAAGAATACATGCCTGAAAATGGAAATATCTATTTTTCTGCATTCGGTATCTTTCACAAAGTCGGCATTGAATACCTACCCAAGACAGAACAACGCAACATGATCAGACTTTCTTCAACGCGAGAATTGGCACTGGCACATAAGAATAATATCAAGAAGAAAGCAGTACTTTACGGAGGATTAGAATATAATATGGGGGCAAAAGATCGTGACCGGATACGATTAGCTTATTATAATAGCGAAAGCACTCCTGACTTAGTATTCAGAGATGCTCCCAATATACAAGACTTACGGCAAAAACGCAGTAATCTCAGCTATCTAAATGGAGCAGAAACAGAAGTATTATCTATAAGCCAACTATTAAGAGGCAAAAAGATAACTACACTGTTGCAAATGGGTATGGATGGAACTGAAGAATCATTTAAAGCATTATCTGGCAAACAAATCTCCTTATTACATATTGCCACTCATGGATTTTATGAAGAGCCACAACCATTCATCTCAACATCACCGTATGACAATGATTATAGAACTAAACATACTGAAGAGAACTCTCTTTCACGCTCCGGACTATATTTAACTGGAGCTGCCGACTATTTAACCGATAACAATCAATATAGCCCTACAGACATGGAAGATGGAATTCTTACTGCTAAAGAATTGTCACGCCTTGATTTTCGAGGACTTGACTTAGTCGTTCTTTCTGCTTGTCAGACGGGGCTGGGAGACATTACCAGTGAAGGAGTTTTCGGTCTGCAACGTGGATTTAAAAAAGCAGGTGCACAAACTTTATTGATGAGTTTATGGAAAGTAGATGATACAGCAACTTTATTGTTAATGACCGAATTCTATAACAAACTGATAAATGGAAACAGTAAGAAGCAGTCACTCTATAAAGCCCAACAATATTTACGTACTTATCAAAATGGAGTCTATGATAAACCAGAATATTGGGCGGCATTCATCATGCTGGATGGCATAAATTAGAAAAACAATGGCGATGAAAGCATCATATATTATATACATATTATTCATCCTTTTACCAAATGTTGTCACCATGGCACAAAGCGTAGAATCAGATGAGCTGTTTTCTAAAGGAGTCCATCTATATAATATGAAGAAATACAAAGAAGCCATTCCCATTTTCCAAGAGAGCGACCGATTGGATAAGATAGAGATGGACTCAACTCATAATCGACAGGACTATTCCGCCATGTGGCTTGCAAGTTGCCACTACCAACTTGGAGATGAAAAACAAGCTCAAAAAATATCTCCATATTACTACAAGCTCTCCCCCATAGACCGCCGTCTAACCATTCAATCGGACTCGCTATCAGCCTTAGCAGATAAAGCATTCGAACACCAGGACTATACAAAAGCACTGAAATTATACAAACAATGTGACGCTATAGAAGCAACTATTTTAGGCAAAAATCATATTTGGCGTATGACAACAATAGCCAATGAAGGTTATTGTTATTCACAATTAAGCGACTCAACCAATGCTATAAAATGTTTTGAAGCACACCAGGCAGCTTGTCAACAACTGTACAATTTAGAATGCGATGCCGCAATGAACACCCTCTTTGCCTTGGGGCATGAATACTACAACCATCAATTTGAAAATCACTACCCCAAGGCGTTAAATGCTTACTTTCAAGCTTACGAACTGGCTAAGAATCTCAATGATTCCATCAATTACAACTCCTCCCTATACTGCATCTCTCTCTGTTACTTCAGTCAATCACAAGAAAACAACGGCGATGAGCAAGGCAAGTATCTTGAAAATGCAGAAGTATTTGTACGCGAACTAAGAAACGACAATGAAGAAGACCGATATTTAAAAAATCTAATTTACGACAACCTAGCTAATTTTTATAACAAGAAATCAGAGGAATACCTGCAAGATTCCATCACGCTGCAACAAGCGTTGGATTATAGCCAAAAAGCCCTTGAAACATATCAAAAAAAGCCGGATGCAGACCAAGGCGTAAAAAGACTATTAGAAATATACAAGATGGATTGCCTGATTCGCTCAAACAAAATACAAGAAGCGATAGAATTGGGAGAAGATTTATATGCAGCTTTCCTACCCATACGACAACAAGAGAGTGAAAACTACCAGACACTACTACAAAATCTATCCTATTCTTATAAAGTTTTGGGAAATGAAGAAAAAAATATCTTTTACTTAAACTTACTGAGTACCTCATACACTCAATCCAACCAAACACAAAACGAAAAGATACTTGATGTCTTTTATGAGCTATCGCAAGCCTACTATAGAACTTCTCAATACAAAGAGGCACTCCACTATGCTAAAACAGCCAAAAAGATTTGCAATCGGGAAATATACCCTGAAAAATACCCCTACATATTATTCAATCTAGCACAAGCCTATTTAGAAAACGAACAAACCAACAATAGTTTAGCATGTATCAATGAGATACTATCTATCACACAGCCAGATGTCGATATATATATACATGCGTTACGGTTAAAAACCAGCGCATACAACTATATCGATTCTTCACAAGCACTTGACGCTTGTTTGCAATGTATAAAACCTGCAAAGAAGCTATATGGCGAACATTCATCCTTTTATCGGGCATTGCTATATGACATAGCCAACCTTTATTATAACTTGGGAGATGCATTTAGTGCCTTACAATATGCAGAGGAAGAGATGAGGCTAAATCAGCAATATGCAGACACATTAGATATCATCTATTTAAGAAACCAAACAACATTGGCAAACTTATATAGTCACTACGACCTCGGCAAAAGTGCAGCCTATTTCACTTCCGTAGTAAGAAAAATAACCCATAACGAATTTCTGACAGAACAGCATTGGACTTACCTACAATGGCCGATGGAAAAGCGTATCTCAGAGTTATTGTTCCTCATCCAAGTATTCAATAACATCTTTGATACCATAACATCGCTTCCCGATATGGAAAATAATCCTGAATACCGTACACAAATGGACAGTACACGAAACGAATTCTTAAGGTTATGGAATAAGAGTGCAAGAAATTTCGAGGCGAACATACCCAAAACTACAAGCAATAGCCATACTTTACGTGCTTCTATATGCAATTCTTTAGCAACCACCTATTACACTTTATCCATGAAAGACGAAGCATTAGACTATGCTACTAAAGCTATGGTATATGTACCAAGAAAAAACAAGGAGACTTACTCATCCATTCTGTCTGATGCTGCATTTATCTACTACAAGTATGGATTATATGACAAGATGATTACCCCTCTCAAAATCAGCCATAATATTGATAAGTCAATGTTAGTAAATACATTCAGAAATGTTCCCAAATCTGTCAGAGAACGATATCTCGCAATGATGCAATCCTCTTATAACTTTATTATAGAAGCTGCCGAACATACTCAGATGAAAGAGCTTTGCAGTATGGCCTATGACGTAAATCTGTTCCTGAAAGGATTAATGCTCAACACAGACATTGAATTTGAAAAACTGATATACGAGTCTGGCAACGACTCATTGCAGACAGCATATAATAAATGGAGAGACCTAAGTCTATTCAACGATAGACTATCAAAACAAGATACCCAAGATTCATTATTCTCCGATTCTCTGATGCATCTGGAACAAGAACTGGAATATCGCCTCATCAGAGAATCGAAAAAATATGGCAGTTATGTCAAGGGGTACTCTACAACCTGGAAAGAGATATGGAAGGGATTGAAGAAGGATGATATTGCCATTGAATTCTGTACATACTATTCGAATAATACTGAAGAATATGCTGCCGTTTTATTGGAGAAAAAAAGCAAGTATCCAACCGTAGTTCGCCTATTTTCTCAAAAGCAGTTATCAACGATTCCAACTACCGATTATTACAATACTACAGCGCTATCCAATCTCATTTGGAAGCCTCTATATCATTATCTCGCTGAAAAAAAGAATGTCTATTTCTCACCCTCAGGAGAATTAAACAATATTGCCATAGAATACATACCACTAACAGATAAGAAAACATTTGCCGAATACTATAATACATATAGGCTATCGTCTACTCGCGAACTCATAAAAAATAAGAGAGAGGACATACGAACAAAAGCGGTTCTTTACGGTGGTCTAGAATATGAAAGAGGACAAGGAGACATTGAGGCCATGCGGAAAGAACTGCAAAGTGCAGAATCCCTAATAGCATTCCGTGATGTCCCGGAGATAGACTCTTTAGTATTACGCAAAGGAATCTCTTTTTTGGAAGGAACAGAACGAGAAGTGCAGACGATAGATACCCTATTACGCAACAAACAAATTCCGGTAGCCTTGATGAGCGGCATGGCTGGGACCGAAGAATCATTCAAACAATTATCCGGTCAATCCATCACCTTGCTTCATGTGGCAACACATGGTTTCTACAGTCCACTGACCGGCCACTACACTGCCCAAAGAAGCTTTGAAGAACAAGCTCTAAGCCGGTCTGGTCGAGGATGTAAATTAAACTGTGTCAGCAAGGAATAAAGTATTAACTTTGCTAACACAGTTTTTTTTATGAAAGAAGAA